>CALLYN010001013.1 GCA_937858455.1 uncultured Kouleothrix sp. | reverse complement strand
GGCCGGCGCCCGCGCGCCGTGGCGACGCTCCGGCCGAGCGCCAGCTGCCGCTCGTAGCGCTGCAGATCGTCGCGGCGCGCGTAGGCTATCTGCTCGTCGATCCAATCAGGCATGGGTGTGTCCTTTCAGCTGCCCTCGGCCTGCGGCGCGCTGTCGCGCAGCTGGCCCAGCAGCTCGTGCAGTTCGTCGATCTCGGTTGTGCTCAATACATTCCATGGCGTGTAGAACAGGCGATCGGTGGTTTCTTCGGCTTGCTCGCGCCTCTCGCGCCCGGCCAGGCTTGGGTCGAATGCTTCGCCGGAGGGCACAATCCAGCCGCGCTCGCGCAGATCGGCCAGCGCTTGCTCGATCACGGCGGGGTCGTGCCGGCGGCGCTCGAGGCGCTGCTGAAGCGCCGCGAGCGTGTTGGCCTCGCCGCGCCAGATAAGCGTCAGGATCTCCCAAGCCGGGCCGTCGACCGTGAGCGGCTGCCAGGCGGCCTGGTGCGCGTCGTCGCGAAAGTGCAGCAGGTCGGTGGCGTACTGGTCGAGCCGCGCCGCCGCCGACGCGCCGGCGCCGGGGTCGGTGAGCCGGCTGCTCAGCAGGTGGAACTTGCCGGCCGGCTCAGGCGTGGCTAGCATAGCTTCCACCACGCGCTGCAGCAGATCGGCGGCGCGGCCGAGCCGGGCCTCGGGCAGCGGTTGGTAGCCGGCCAGCGCGGCGTGTACCGCGCCGAAGGTGTTCTCGAGGCTGGCGCGGCCGCGCTCAGTAAGCCAGTACGAGCCGGACGGCTCTTCGGCCAGCAGCCCACGCTCGGCCGCGCCGGCCAGCAATTCGGCCAGCCCGGCGCGCCCGAGGTATGGCATCTGGCGCTGAAGCAGGCTGCGCGTGAGCGCCTCGGGCTCGGCGCCTCGTGCCAAAAGCAACAGGTTAAGATCGGCCGGCGCAATGCCTGCCTGCTCGTTCGCGGCCTGCATGGCTGCGTCGTAGCGCGTCGCAAGCGCCCGCACCGCCGGGCCGAGCAGCGCGAAAATGTCGGACTGCGTGGCTGTTGTCATGGTCTTGCTCCTTTCGCCTAGGGTTGCAAACACACGCCTCCACGCGGCGCGGCCGAAGCCGGCGCGCCGGGCGGGGGGCCATACGGATTGGCAAGCATGGAGATGCCCTGCAAGGCTTGGAAATCGGCGTCAGCCGCCTGGCTGCGCCAGAAAGCGCTCGAGCGCGCCAAACGTGTCGCCGATGCGCTCGCGGTTAAGCGCGTAGCACTTGGCGATCTCGCGCCGCCGCTCGGTGATGTAGCCGGTGGCGCTGAGCTGGCGCAGGTGCCGCGACGTGGCGGATTGCGTCAGGTCGAGCAGGGTCATGATGTCCTGCGCGCACAGCTCGCCGTGCTGGCTGAGCAGCGCCAGAATGCGCAGGCGCGTGTCGTCGGTGAGCGCCCCCAGCCGCACGAGCAGATCCGAGCGGCTGAGCGCCGACGCGGCGGTGGGCGCGCCGTCGGGCAGGCGCGCGCCAAACACCACCCACAGCGTTTGCCCGCTGAGCGACTTGCGCAGGTATGGGCCGATATGCGCCGACGGCACAAAGATGATCTGGCGCGCCTCGGCTATCAGCCGCTCCCACTTTTCGTCGGGCTCCTGGCCGGTGATCAGGCGCATGGCCTCAATGCCGCTTTTGCCCGCCAGGCCGATGCGCTGAAACGCGCTGGCCGACTCGCTCAGCATTGGCGCGACGTGCTCCCACTCGGCGGCGAGGCCGCCCTGCCACAGCTCGCGCAGGTGCCCAACGATCAGCCGCTGCATGGCCGGCGGGTCGTTCAGCAGCGCGTGGGCCGCGCGCTCGATCGCCTCGTCGATGTCGCAAAAGTATGTTCGCAGAAACGCCAGGTATGCGTCGACATCGGCCAGCAGCCCGGCCGGCTGCGCCAGCTGCGCGCGCGTGGGGTTGGTGGGAACGTGCGGCCGCACAATCTGCCCCAGCAGCCGGTCGCGCAGATCGGCCGGCCGGCTGCTTTCGAGGTCGGCCAGGTAGGCCTCGAAGCTGGGCCAGCGCCGCTCGGGTTGCACTGCGAAGTACAGCCCTTCGAGCACCAGCCGGTTGCGGTGCAGCTGATCGGGCGTCAGCCGCGCGGCCGCCCGGTTGACCCAATCGCCCAGCCCGGAGTAGCTGCCAACCTTGTCGATCAGCATCAGCGTGCTTAACACGTTTACCGCCGGCTCCACCGCCACTGTCAGCTCGGCTGGGGTGCTGCGCGTCAGAACGTCGTCGCTGGTAAGCGTTGCCGGCATTGCCTTGCCTTTTTGCAGATTATGCGTTTATTTAGATTATTCGGTTAAGTGACTAAATTGATTCTACGCTCTGGTCGTGCGTTTGTCAAGGGGCCGGCGGCAAGCCTTACAAGCTTTACAAGCGATGCTGATGTATAATACAAACCTGTGATTTTTTTCTTTAGACTCGGCAGTTGCTGATCGTCCGACGGGAGGCTTGGAAGCTCGCATAACCTGCAAAGGCACCCGTTTTTCGCGCTCTGGCAGCGCCGCCGGGCTGCCAGAGCGCGAAAAAGCAACTGCGGGGGGCGGCACCGCCGCCTCCGCCCCCAACTCAGCGCGATGATGCGGGCTTTCCAAGACGCTTAATGCTCTGTCAACAAAGTTCTTTCGTAGTGGCGGCACCAACGAAACACAGTGTCATGCTGAACGAAGCTCCGCTCCCACGACGCCGAATCATCGAGCGAGTGAAGCTTCGCTCACCATGACAATGAAATACAAGGAAACTTCGTTGACAGACTACTTAAGCGCGCCGCCAGCCAGGGTTTGCCAATGCCGCTGCTGATCGATGGGCACAATCTAATTGGGCAGGTGCCGGGCATTAGCCTGGCCGACGCCGACGACGAGGCGCAGCTGGTGCTGCTGCTGCGGCGCTATAGCACGGCCAAGCGCGGGCGCCAGGTGGTGGTGGTGTTCGACCGCGGGGTGTACGGGCATCCGCAGCAGCTCAACGGCTACGGCATCACCTGCTTCTTTGCGCGCTCGCCGCACGACGCCGACGCCGAGCTAATCAAGCGGATGCGCGCGCTCAAGCGGCCGCGCGATTGGGCGCTCGTCAGCTCCGACCGGGCGATCGCGCGCGTGGCCGAGGAGTGCGGCGTGCGCGTGATCGACGCGCGCGCGTTTGCCCG
>CALLYN010001012.1 GCA_937858455.1 uncultured Kouleothrix sp. | reverse complement strand
AGCGCCAAGAATCGCCGGGCAGGCGCGCGGCTGGCTGGGGGCGCTCGGCGCGCTGGCGGCGCTGGCGCTGGTGGCCGCAATGATAGGATGGGCGCAGTTCTTTGGCGCTTCCGGCAGCGCCGGCCAGCTGCGCGGCGAGATCGCGACGTCGCAGGCGCAGCTGGCCGATCTGCAGGCGCAGATCAGCGCCGCGAACCGCGTGCTGGCCTCGCTCCAGAGCGAGGCGGGCCAGGCGGCGCTGCTGCAGACCAGATCGGGCGCGACGGTGTTTGTCGCCAAGCTGCCGCCGCTGCCGCCCGGCCGCGTCTACCAGCTCTGGCGCATCCAGGGCAACAACGCGCCGGCCAGCGCCGGGCTGTTTACCGTCAACCAGCAAGGCTTCGGCCAGGCCGACTTAGCCGCCGCCGCGCCACTGGCCGGCGAGACGATCGCGGTGACGAATGAGCCGGCTGGCGGCAGCCCTGGCCCGACCACCCAGCCGCTGATTAGCTCCACCGTGAACGCCTGAGCCGGGTGCTAGCTCGCCGGCCCAACCCGGCGGGCGATCTCCGCGCGCACCACCGGCGCCACCTGCGTGCCAAGCAGCTCGATCGCCCGCAGCATCTTGTCGTGCGCGATCGTGCCTACGCCAAGCTGCAGCAGCAGGCGCTGGTGCCCGAACAGCTCGTGCTGAAACAAGATCTTCTCGACGATCTCCTGCGGGCTACCCACAAAATCGGCTCCGCGCAGCGTGCGCGACGCCTCGAACTGCGCGCGCGTAATCCCCGGCCAGCCGCGCTCGCGACCGATCTTGTTCATCATCAGCGCAAACGTGGGAAAGTAGTCGTCGGCGGCCTGGCGCGAGTCGTCGGCGATGAAGCCGTGGGAGTTGATGCTGACCGTGAGCTGCGCGGGGCTGTGCCCGGCGCGCCGGCCGGCCTCGCGGTAGAGCGACACCAGCGGCGCGAAGCGCTCGGGCATGCCGCCGATGATCGCCAGCGCCATTGCCAGGCCGAGCGTGCCTGCGCGCACCGCCGACTCGGGCGTGCCACCCACGGCGATCCACACCGGCAGGGGCGACTGCAGCGGGCGCGGGTAGACGCCCAGCCCATCGAGCGCGGCGCGGTGCTTGCCCGACCACGTAACCCGCTCGGATTCGCGCAGCTTCAGCAGCAGGCCGAGCTTTTCGGCAAACAGCGCGCTGTAGTCGTCCAGATCGTAGCCAAACAGCGGGAACGATTCGATAAACGAGCCGCGGCCGGCCATGATTTCGGCGCGCCCGCCCGCGATCAGGTCAAGGGTTGCAAAATCTTGAAAGACGCGCACCGGGTCGTCGGAGCTGAGCACCGTCACCGCGCTGGTGAGGCGGATCGAGCGGGTGCGCGCTGCCGCGGCCGCCAGGATCGTCGCGGGCGACGAGGCAATAAAATCGGGCCGGTGGTGCTCGCCAATGCCGAACACATCGAGCCCGACCTGGTCGGCAAGCTCGATCGTTTCCAGCAGGTTGCGCATGCGCTCGGCGGGGCTGATGCTCGCGCCGGTGGTTGGGTCGGGGGTAAGCTCAACAAACGAGTAGACGCCGATTTCAAACTGGTGTGCGGCGGGTGGGCTGGCGAGCATAGATATTCTCCTCCGAGACGGCGCGGCGACGGTGTGCTACCATAGCGGCGCCGCAAGCCTGCGAGCGATTGATGAAAGGACGCACGAATGCCGATTGTACGGATCGACATGCTGGCCGGGCGCACGCCCGAGCGCAAGGCCGACCTGATCCGCCGCGTGACCGACGCGGTGGTGGCGGCGCTCGAGGTACGCCCCGAGCAGGTGCGAGTGCTGCTCAGCGAAGTTCCGCCCGAGCACTGGGCGATCGGCGGCGAGACGATCGCCGCGCGCGCCAGCCGAGCGCCAACACCAGAAGCCGAGCGGGGCTAGCGCGGCGCGGCCTCACGATTGGCCGGCGACTGCCAGCTGCGCGCCGAAGAACTCGGCGATGCGCCGCAGGTACAGCTGATTGGCCGCTCCGGTGAACGAGTGCGGCTGGCCAGGGTACTCGAAATACTCGACCGGCTTGCCGGCGGCGCGCAGGCCGTCGAGCAGATCGCCAGGCCACTTGTATGGCACGGTTTCGTCGGCGCTGCCCCAGTGGATCTGCACCGTCGCCGAGACAAACGCGAGGTATGGCAGCGGCGAAAGGCGCTGATACAGATCGGGCGCGGCGTCGGGGGCGACAGGAAACTCGACGTCGACGCGATCGATCACGCCGGTGCGCCGGCCAGGCGGCTGCCCGGCGCGCGCGCGGCTGCGCTCGACGCGGAACTGGTAATCTTCGGCGATATTCGACGACGCGGGCGAGTAGATCACCGCCGCCGCGACCTGGTCGCTCACGACGATCGCCTTGGCGGTGATCGCGCCGCCGTTGCTGTGGCCCCACATGCCCAGCTTGCCCGGCCGGGCCTGCGGCAGCTTCTGCGCCAGCGGGATGAGGTTCAGCGTGTCGATCACGTGGCCGGCGCGAAACAGATTCGGCGCGTCGTCCGACCCGGCGTGCGATCGAAAGTCGGGCGAGATCGTCAGAAACCCACGGCTAGCCAGGTAGTCGGCCGCTAGCTTCGATCCATTGCCAGTCTGGTAGACGTCGAGCGGATAGTAGCCGTGGTTGAGGATGACCACAGGGAATGGGCCGGAGCCTGCGGGCACATTGAGCATGCCGGTGATGCGCAGACCGTCGCTGGGGTAGGCGACGAGGTAGCGCGTGAACCCGGCGGCGCGCTCGATCTCGCGTACGATCTCGATCTGGCCCTGGCCGTAGCTGCGCGCGCGTAGCCCGGCGATGGTATAGGGCGCGTACGCGGCCCACGGGTCGGGCGTGGCGCTGGGCGCCGGGCTGGCGGTAACCAGCCTTGCGCTCGCACCGTTCATGGAGCGGCCCGACATTCTCGTTGCACGCGGCGGCGAACTCGTTGCCGTGCGCGGTGCAGACGGCGCGCTGTCCGCGCTCCCCGCACGGCAGTCCAAGTTCGAGCTGGAACGATGGCTCGAGCACGACGGCG
>CALLYN010001011.1 GCA_937858455.1 uncultured Kouleothrix sp. | reverse complement strand
TTCAACTGGATGCGCGTCGGCCCGTTCGCCATTTCGTCGGCCATGGCGGGCATGCCGCGCTCGATGAAAGCCTTCGCCATCTCAGGCGCATCGCGCAGCCAGGCCTCGCGCACCGAAGGCGCAGAGCCGGTGCCGGCGCCTGCCGCAACCGTCGAGTCAGGCGGTGACAAGGCAGGGGTCACGGACCCCGGCATCCGAGAGACGCGGATGACCACTCAACCCTCTGATCAGGTGCCCGCGACAGGGCCCCAGGGCGTTCCGCCACCGCGGCCGCGCGCTGGCGCTGTGGGCCAACATTGGCCACCCCGACGAGGCCGCGCGTGCCCTTGAGCACGGCGCCGAGGGCATCGGGCTGTTTCGCACCGAGTTCCTGTTTCTCGACCGCCACGCGCCGCCCGGCGAGCACGAGCAGTACGCAGCCTACCGGCGTACGCTCCAAACTATGGCCGGCCGGCCGGTGGTGATCCGCACCATCGACATCGGTGGCGACAAGCCGCTGCCCTACCTGAACATGCCGCACGAGGAGAACCCGTTCCTGGGCGTGCGCGGCCTGCGGCTATGCATGCAGCGCACCGATCTGTTCACTACCCAGCTGCGCGCCCTGCTGCGCGCGGCCGCCTACGGCGACCTGTGGATCATGCTGCCGATGGTGGCTACGCTCGACGACCTGCGCTGGGGCCGCGCGCAGCTGCAGGATGCCGCCGCCGCGCTTGCGGCCGAAGGCTCGCCGCACCGCGCCGACGTGCGCCTCGGAGTCATGATCGAAACGCCCGCCGCCGCCGTCACTGCCGACCTGTTCGCGCGCGATGCGGCGTTCTTCAGCATCGGCAGCAACGATCTGACGCAGTACACCATGGCCGCCGACCGCGGCCTGGCCGACCTGGCGGCGCGCTACCCGCACGACGCCCCGGCGGTGTTCAGGCTGATCGGCATGGCTGCGGAGGCCGCCGAGCGCGCCGGCATCCCGATCGGGGTGTGCGGCGAGCTCGCGGGTGTGCCGGCCGCCGCGCCGATCCTGGCCGGCCTGGGCGTGAACGAGCTGAGCATGGCCCCGGCCATGATCCCGCAGATCAAAGAGCAGCTCCAAGGTGTCACTTTCGAGCAGGCGCGCGCCGCAGCCCAGGCGGCCCAGGCCCGCTGACGCGGGCTTGCTCCGGGCGCTACGCGGTGTATACTCCTGTCGATCGATTGCGCCGCGCGGCCGGCTATGCTATACTGCCGCTGCGGCGACGAAGCAGAGGAGTAGCTGCCGAACCTGCCAGCAGCGAGCCGGGGAAAGTGCAAGCCCGGCGGCGTGGCGGTGGCGAAGGGCACTGTGGAGCCGTTTTCTGAGAGCGACCGTTGGCATTCAGGTTGCCGATTGCCGGCTGCAGATTGGCGCAGCTCAATCTGAAATCGACAGTCAACAATCTGAAATCCCGGTAACTGGGGTGGAACCGCGCATCGTCACTGGTGCGTCCCCAGGCGAATGATACTCGCCTGGGGCTTTTTGTTGCCCCCGGCGAACGACCAACGACGGAGAACCAAGGAAGCACAAGCCTTTGTCCTTCTTCGTCTTTCGTCTGCACAGAAGGAGGTTCCAATGCCTGCCACAACCCTCGAACAAGTCGTATCGCTGGCCAAGCGGCGCGGCTTCATCTTCCCCAGCTCCGAGATCTACGGCGGCCTGCAGGGCGTGTTCGACTATGGGCCGCTTGGCGCCGAGCTGAAGAACAACATCCAGGCCGACTGGTGGCGTACCAACGTGTACGAGCGCGACGATATGGAAGGGCTCGACGCGGCCATCCTCATGAACCGGCTGGTATGGAAGTACTCGGGCCACGAAGAAACCTTCAACGACCCGCTGGTCGACTGCCGCAGCTGCAAGAGCCGCTGGCGCGCCGACCATATCAAGGGTAAGTGCCCGAACTGCGGCAGCACCGACCTGACCGAGCCGCGGCCGTTCAACATGATGTTCAAAACGGCGGTCGGGCCGGTGGCCGACGCCGGCTCGTTCGCATACCTGCGGCCCGAGACGGCCCAGGGGATCTTTGCCAATTTCCTGAACGTCCAGCAGACCACTAGCCGCAAGCTGCCGTTCGGGATCGCGCAGATCGGCAAGGCGTTTCGCAACGAGATCAACCCGCGCAACTTTCTGTTCCGCGTGCGCGAGTTCGACCAGATGGAGATTGAGTTTTTCGTGATGCCCGGCACCGACGAGCAGTGGCACGAGCGCTGGCTCGAGGCGCGCCTGAGCTGGTGGGAGGGCATTGGCGTGCCGCGCGAGCGCATCCAGGTGTACGACGTGCCCAGGGCCGACCTTGCGCACTACTCGAAGCGCACCTACGATCTCATGTATAACTACCCAACGCTGGGCTACGAGGAGATCGAGGGGATCGCCAACCGCACCGACTACGACCTTGGCTCGCACAGCCGCGACCAGGAGAGCCTGGGCCTGACGGCTCGCGTCAACCCGAACACCGACAGCCTGGCGAAGCTAACGTACTTCGACCCCGAGAGCAAGCGCCACGTGGTGCCGTTCGTGATCGAGCCCTCGGCCGGCGTTGGCCGCTGCACGCTTGCTGTGCTGTGTGAGGCCTACGACGAGCAGCTGGTGAAGGTGCCGGCGGCCGAGAAGCTCGACGCGGCTGCCCAGGCGCTCCAGTCGTTCATCAAGTCGGCTGGGCGCAACGAGAAGCTCGCCGCCGAGACGCGCGACGCGCTGGCAGCGCAGGGCGCGGCAATCGCCGAGAACCTGCCGGCTGCGCTGCCGCTCGTCGAGACGCTGCTGGCTATGCCTGGCGCCGACCAGGTAGAGGTGGGCAAGAAGCTGCGCGGCCAGGCCCAGCCGCTGATCGACGAGCACTTCCGCACGGTGCTGCACCTGAAGCCGAAGATCGCGCCGATCAAGGCGGCGGTGTTCCCGCTCAAGCGCAACCACGATGGCCTGGTGGGAACGGCGAAAGATATCCGTAGCGCGCTTCAGCGCACCGGCATGCGCACGGTGTACGACGACACCGGTGCGATCGGCAAGCTCTACCGGCGGCAGGACGAGATCGGCACGCCGTTCTGCATCACCGTCGACTTCCAGACGCTCGAGGACGGCAGCGTGACCGTGCGCGATCGCGACAGCATGCAGCAAGAGCGTATCGCCGCCGCCGAGCTTGCCGCGTACCTGCGCGAGCGCGTGGGGTAGCACAGGAAAGGCCCCAACGACAGGCGCCCCAGCCGTAAGGCTGGGGCGCCTATGTGCCGTGTCAATAAACGGCGCTGTCTCGGGCTAGAACGGCAGGTCTTCGACCTCTTCGGCGGCCGGAGCGCTAGGCTCCTGCGCCTCGGAGCGCGTATCGAGGAACAGTACGTCCTCGGCGCGAACCACCGTCTTGAAGCGCCGCTGGCCAGTCTCGCGATCCTCCCACGACTGGGTGTGCAGGCTGCCGACTACGCGCACGCGGCTACCCTTGTGCAAATAGCGGCCACACTGCTCAGCCAGTTTTTCCCACGCCTCAACGTTCGTCCACTCGGATTCGAGAATGCGCTCGCCAGCTTCGTTCCGCCCGGCGGGCCGCTTGGTGGCAACCCGGAAGTTGCACACTGCCGCGCCCGACGGCACGAACCGCTGCTCTGGCTCGGCACCTAGCCAGCCAATCAGCTCCACCCGATTCAGCGTCCCTTTGATCTGTTCCATGACTCTTACCTCGTGTACTAACTCGTCCCATTGTTCTGCCGGCCACGGCGACCGCCAGCATATATTCTACCGGGGGTAGTAGTGAAACGATACGGTTAGGTGCGGCGGATTTTGCGGATTTCGGAGTTTGTTTGCGATAGGTGGCGTGTGCTCGATTTTTGCCCTTGTAGAGCGCAAAAACCGAGCACACGATGCCTGAATGGTGTGCCAGAGCCGTGCTACAGCACGGGCTCGCCGGCCGCGCGGCGGGCGGGCGGGCGCTGCAGATCGCGC
Source organism: uncultured Kouleothrix sp. (assembly GCA_937858455.1). Taxonomy (GTDB): domain Bacteria; phylum Chloroflexota; class Chloroflexia; order Chloroflexales; family Roseiflexaceae; genus Kouleothrix. Next base: position 1,521 of record CALLYN010001011.1, on the reverse strand, counting down.
AGCAGCGTGGAAGCCTGGTCGTAGGTGAGGCCGTGGGCTACCACGCCAAAGCGGCGGCGCGCTTCCATGTCGAGGTCGAGGCCCTGCTGCTGAGCCAGGCGCTCCATCGCGTGGATCTGCTTCTCGTTCACCGGGTTGCCATCTTTGGGGATGGGCTCGGCCGAGCGCGCGGCCGGCGCCTCGGCGACGCGCTGCGCGGGCGCTTTGGCCCGGGCATTTTCGCCATAGCCGTTGGCGCGCTCGTCGGCAAGCTTCTTCAGGCCATCGATGAACAGGCTGGCCTGGCCTTTGGTCATTGTCACCAGGTCGACCGACTGCTCTTCGGCGTAGCTGGCGAGCTGCTCGCTATTCCAGCTCATCTGATCCTGGAGCGTGGCGATATAGTTGCGCTGCTTGTCGCTGGCCGGTGCGTCGGGGTCGCGCACGGTGATCGGCTGTGGTGTGCCGATCGTGCTGCGGATCTCGGCGGCCTGCGCCTCGGCGGCCTCGCGCTGCGCGCGGTAGATCCGCCAGCCCAAATCGACGGCCTGCTGCACCTCGTCGTCGGAGGCGTCGATCGGCAGCGCGATCGTCTCTTCGAGGGTGATGAAGTCTTCGCCGATGCGGATGGCGGCGCGGTAGGTGCGCGAAATCGTGCGATCGTCGCCTTTGCGTGGGGATGCCATTGTCCTGTCCTCCTGCCCGGACGATCTGGGCTGGCGTGGCTCGACCGGGCTCTACTCGTGCTTATTGTATCTGCTCGTCCCAAATGTTCGGTCGCTCCAGCCCGTTAGCGCCGCAGGAGCAATGCGTATGTAGTATAGCACAAATGTTTGGTTTCCGCAAGCATTTGATCAGCTTTAGTCTTCGCCTCGGGCGCGGCGCCGGGCGCGCTCCTGGGCCTCGCGCAGCTGGTCGAGCTCGGAGGCTTGCGTGTTGGCGGCGTTTGGGCGCTTGACCGAGCGAGGGCTGGCAGGTTGCTCCTGGGTGGTGGTTGGGCGCCGGGCTGCTCGCAGCAGCTCAGGCCAGCGCAGCGTAGCTGCGGGTTGCCTGCGGGCGAGCAGCAGCCGGCGCAGCGCGATGTCGAGCGGCAGCAGCAGCAGCGCCAGCCACAGCAGCGGCAGGCCGATCTCGCGCACCGCGCCCTGGCTGGTGGCATTGGCGTCGAACGACTGGCCGGGCGCGATGTTCAGCCGCCCGCCAGTAGCCTGCGCTAGCGCCTCGAGCAGCGCCGGGCTGCCGCCGTTGCTGCGGTACTCGGCGCTGAGCGGCACCGCCACTCCGGCGGTAAGCGCGCCGGCCGGCTGGCCGCGTGCGCCAATGGGAATGCCCCGAACCGTTCGTGCTTGGTCATTCATTCGAGGCATATTATCCGCGGGTCGGGCAAGTTACCCTCATAAGGAAATACAATCACGAACTGAGAGGCGAGCCGGTTACTCATTTGCGATGATAACTAGCTCTCCGTACTAGCCTAGCACTAATAGTGGAGGTGGAGCTGTCTTCGCTCAGGCATCGAAAAAAACGAATTGTCACCAAAATGCC
>CALLYN010001010.1 GCA_937858455.1 uncultured Kouleothrix sp. | reverse complement strand
CGACACCCGTGGAGGCGAAGCAGTAAAATTTTATGGCCCGCACTGTCATTCCGTTTGGCCCGCAACATCCCGTGTTGCCGGAGCCGGTTCATCTCGATCTCGTGGTCGAGGACGAACGCGTCGTCGAGGCGCGGCCGTCCATCGGTTTCATCCATCGCGGGCTCGAGAAGCTGGCGGAGAAAAAAGATTACCAGGAATTCACCTACGTGGCCGAACGCATCTGCGGGATCTGCAGCTTCATCCACGGGCAGACGTATTGTCAGGCGGTCGAGACGATCATGAATGTTCCCGTGCCGCCGCGCGCGTTGTATCTGCGCACGGTCTGGGGCGAACTGTCCCGCATCCACAGTCATCTGCTCTGGCTGGGACTCATGGCTGACGGCATGGGCTTCGAAAGCCTGTTCATGCACTCGTGGCGTATCCGCGAGAAGATTCTCGACATCATCGAGGCCACCACGGGTGGGCGCGTGATTTTTGGTTCGTGCAAGATCGGCGGCGTGCGGCGCGATATGTCTGCCGAAACCATCAAAGGCATTTTGAAGGAACTCGACGAAATCGAGGCCGACATGCGCGACGTCACGAAGGTTTTCCTGGGCGATAACTCAGTGAAGGCGCGGCTCTGCGGCGTGGGCGTGCTGACGAAGCAAGAGGCCTACGATCTCGGTTGCGTCGGCCCGATGCTGCGCGCGAGCGGCGCGTGCTGCTCGCGCTGCTGGGGTTTGTGCTGCTGTTCAGCCTGGCGATGGACATCGAGCCAAAGCAGTTCGACCGCTACCTGCTGCCGATCTGGCCCAGTCTGGAGATCATGGCGGCCGCCGGGCTGGTGCGCGCGGCCAGCCTGCTGGGGCGCTTCATCGGCCAGGCCGGCGCGCGGCTGGCAGGCGGCGCGGCGCTGGCGCTGCTGGCCGCGCTGCAGATCGGCCAGCTGTGGTGGTTCCACCCCTACTACATCGGCTACTACAACCCGCTGCTGGGCGGCGGCGCCGTGGCGCAGCGCGTGATGCTGGTGGGCTGGGGCGAGGGCATGGAAGACGTGGGCGCGTGGCTGCGGTCGCGGCCCGACCTTGGGCGCGGGCCGGTACTCTCGTGGATGCCATTCACGCTCGAGCCGTTCGTGCCGGCCGAGATACCTGTGCACAACCTCGAGCCTGGCGCGGATGGCAACTACGCCGTGCTGTACTCACGCAGCGTGCAGCGCAAGGAGTCGGCCGAGGCCGAGGCGTATGTGCGCCAGTTCGCGCCGCTCCTGACGGTCGAGAAGCACGGCATCACCTACGCCACGGTACACCAGCTGCCGCGCCCGTTCGAGCGGCCAGTTGGGGCGGTGTTCGGCGAGGGCATTCGCCTGCGCGGCGTCAGCCAGGCGTTTAGCGGCGGCACGCTGACGATCACGCCGTCGTGGGGCATCGAGGCCAGCCAGCCGGGCAGCGCGTACACCTTCGTGCATGTGCTCGCGCCCGACGGCCGCAGAGTCGGCCAGCTCGACATTCCGCTCGACCAGGGCCTATTCGCCAGCTGGCAGAACGGCCAGCAGTTCGACGGGCCGATCCCGATCGGGCTGCCGAGCGACCTGCCGGCGGGCGAGTACCGCGTGGTGATCGGCGTCTACCGGCTGGGCGAGCCGGCGCGGCTGGCGCTGAGCGGCGTGCCAGCGCTGCCCGAGGCGGTCGATGGGCCAGACGCGGTGCTGGCCTCGACGTTTACGCGGCCGTAATCCGCTTAAGCCTAATGAAAAGCCAGGAGTCTTTGTTTACAGAATGATGAACGACCTGCAGAGCTGGATCGGCAAAACCAGTACCTCCGAGGCCTACCTCGACCCGGCGCAGGCCAACCGCATGGCCGCCACGCTCGATCGCGCGCCGGATTTCAGGCGCGGCGATGCGCTGCCGCCGGCGTGGCACTGGCTGTACTTCCACGATATTGCCAGGGCTGCGGATCTGGGCGACGAGGGCCACCCACGGCTGGGGCTGTTCATGCCGCCGGTGCCGCTGCCGCGGCGCATGTGGGCTGGCGGCAGCTTCGAGTTTCGCGCGCCGCTGCGGCTCGGCGCTGTCGCCGAGCGCGTGTCGACGGTGCGGACGATCGAGCAGAAGCACGGCCGCAGCGGCGCGCTCTGCTTTGTCGGCGTCGAGCATGTGCTGCGCGCCGAGGGCGCGGTGTGCCTGGTGGAGCAGCAGACGATCGTGTACCGCGAGCTGGAGCGCGCCACTGCGGTGGCTGACGCACCGCCGGCGCCGGACGCGGCCGACTTCACGCGGCGCTACGCGCTCGACAGCATTGCGCTGTTTCGCTACTCGGCGCTCACCTTCAACGGCCACCGCATTCATTACGACGCCGACTACTGCCGCGCGGTCGAGGGCTACCCAGGCCTGGTGATCCACGGGCCGCTGATCGCCACACTGCTGCTCGACCTGTACGTGGCGCAGGGGCTGCCGCTCGGCCGCTTTCGCTACCGCGCGCGTAGCCCGCTGTTTCTGCCGCACGCCTTCAGCGTCTGCGGTAGTGCCGGCGCGGGGGTGGCGCGGCTGTGGGCCGCCAGCCATAGCGGCGGCCTGGCCATGGAGGCCGAGGCGGAGGCCTGACGCGGCGGCTACTTGCGCAGCGAGCCGAGCACCTGGATCAGGCCAAGCACCGCGCCGAGCACCATCAGCACGCCCGATACGAGCGACATCAGCACATTGCGGTAGTATAGTGGCGAGTAGTGCGGCACACCGGCGCGCAGCCGCAGCACGCCAAAGGCTAGCAGCCCCACGCCGCCAGCCAGCGTCGCGATGCCAAGAAACAGCAGCAATGGCGCCTGGCGCCGGGCGATGCGCGGGCTATGCTGCGCGATAATCCGGTTGACCAGCTGGCGGGCGCTTTCCCAGGTGTAGCCATGGTCGCGGCAGAGCATACGGCAGGCTTCGTCGGGGGTACGCCCGCTGCCAAGCGCCCGCACCACCAGCTCGACGATCTCGGGCGGGCTGGTGGGCGCAGCAATGGTGGCGGGCTCGGCCACGATTGGCGGCGGGGCGTACACGGCCACCGCTGGGTCGGGGAGGCTGGCGGAACCATCGGCCGGCAGCGCCAGCGATATGGTGGTGCCGGTGGCCGCAGCCGCGTCGCGAGCGCCTGCGAACGCGAACCCCGGCACCGTGGCGCACTCCGATTCGAACAGCGCGCGCGGCTGGATCGGCACGACCTCACGCGGCAGGCGCGCCAGGCCGTTGCGCGCGGCGGCGTTCGCGGCGTCGAGCACCAGCACCTGCTCGAGGCAATAGCGGCGCTCGGCATCGCTCGCTACCACTCCCGAAAGCCAGAGCCAGGCGCGCGCGTCGCGCGGCTCAAGCGCTAGCGCTCGCGACAGCAGCTCGCAGGCGTGGCTGTGCCGGCCGGCGCGGGCGGCGGCAATGCCGCTGTCGATCAGGGCTTGCGCGGAGGCATCGTTGGAGATGTGCGTCGTCATAGCAGCCTCGGGGTGCATGTTTCGGTTCCAACGCGACTATAGCACAGCCCCGCCGACTATTACATAGGCCAGAAGGGAGATTGGCGAATGGTACTATTGGCGCCCGCATACCAGTATTCACCCCTGTGCGTGCGCGATACATCGCGCCCGTAGCCCTTCAATGCGCAGGGCTCGTGCAAAGTCGGCCCGCACCCCCCTTCCCCCCCCTCTCCCGCGCGGGAGAGGGGGGAAGGGGGGGGCGGTCGCGGCGGCGACCGCACCACACCGCCAGATGTGTTACCCCCTCCTCTGACAGGGGACTAATCTTTACCCACATTTTTCCTCGGCTACGATGTGGTGGTACGATA
>CALLYN010001009.1 GCA_937858455.1 uncultured Kouleothrix sp. | reverse complement strand
CCCCTCGCGCACCCCCTTTTCAAACAGGCTCTGAGATGTTGGCGCTTTGCGCCAACATCTCAGCACCATAACCTGAAAAAGTACCGCTCTGCCGAAGGCAAAAACGCACACCGCGTAAATCCTGGGTTATAACAGCAGTTACGCGGTGGCCCGCACTGTACGCCGCACATCCGACTGATCACGTGCTCTATGGTGGGGGTTCGGTGGCGGCTTCGCCATCCTCGAATTTCTTTTGGTATGCCCTGCCGGGCGAAGCAGGGCAGGGCATACCAAAAAGAAAGCAATCACATGGAAGCAGCGCTCAATGTGCGTTCAGCAGCGCCACCGGCGTGTACACCTGCGGGCTGAGCACCGGCGGCGGCCCAACCGTCCAGCCAATGTCGGTGAAAATACCAAGCGTGATCGGGCCGGGGTCGTGGTTCGACTCGCCCATGTCGAACTGCGGAGTCATAAGCGAGTTAGGGTCGCCAGCCGGGTAGGTCGCCTCGTCGAGGTGCGAAAAGCTCGATCCCTGCTCCCAGCTTGCCGGCGCATACAGCTGCGGCGGCTCATTGTTGTTGGCGGCAATGGCGTTCGCGCCGTTGAAGAACAGGTTCTGGCTGGTGAGCTGGGCGGCCAGACCGGCCGAAGGGTTGGCAAACAGGTTGGTGTCGATCAGCAGCTCGCTATTGCCATTGATGCCAAAGCGGTCGTAGGCCAGCGGGCGCACCGGCACGCCCTGCCCAAAATCGCCCCAGCTGCCGATGCCCTGGCTGTCGACGGTCATCGAGCCGGTGAAGCCCAGGCCATGCCCAAGCTCGTGTAGCACCACAGTGACGAAATCGTACTCGCCGGCGGGGGTATTGCCGTCGGTGCCAAAGTACCAGTTCGGGAACACGCTGCTGAAGTTCGCGTCGATATCTTCCTTACCAGGCGCGAGATCCTCGCCGGCCAGCTTGTTCGCCAGCGCCACCGGGTACCAGGTGTTTGCCGCCGGGGCGTTGGGAAAGCCGCTAAAGAAAGTGGCCGGCCCGGCCGAGCCCAGCACACCGGTGTCGAGCGGCTTCCACACCGCGCGCACCTCAATCGGCACCGACGAGCTGATCCGGCCCGACCAGATATCGACGGCGTACTGGAATGCCGCCTGGGCGGCGGGCGAGAAGCCGGTGTATGTCACGTTGATCGTCGCCGTCTGCACGCGCGCGCGACCCGGCGGGAAGCGCGGCGGCACGCGCGTCAGCGAGACATGCGGGCTGGCGCGCAGCACCACCAGCCTGCCGGGAAGCGATTGGAGCCCTGAGGTCGCCGGGCGCTCGTGGCCCAGCGCCGCCGCCGGCAGCAGCAGCGCGAGCACGATCAGCAGTTTCAGCCATACTGTGCGCAACATGTGCATCTTCCTCCGCTGGCGCACACAGGCGCCAGCCATCACACCACCACATACTCAGCCTTTCAGGCCGCGCAGGTGCCGCGCGAACTGAAAGCGATTCTCAAGCATCGACAGGTCGGTCAGAAACACTGGCGGGCCCTTGGCTTCGACTTTAGCCACCAGCGTGGTCAGCTGGTCGGCGGCCAGCGCCGCGCCGAACGCCGCGACAAACTCGCCGATCGTGCCGACGGTAGCGGCGCGCGGCACGCCCGCAGCCCGCGCGATCGCCGCTAGGTCGCTGCCGGTTGCGGTGGCGGTCGGGAAGCCGCCAACCGACAGCAGGCTCTCGTTGTCGAACACCACGTGCGTCAGGTTCGGCGGCCGGTAGCGCGCCAGCGTCGTCAGGCCGCCCAGGTTCATCAGCAGCGATCCGTCGCCGTCGAGCACCACCACGCGCAGCTCGGGGCGGCTGAGCGCGATGCCCAGGCCCATCGACGAGGCCAGGCCCATGGCGTGCTGCAGGTAGAAGAAGCCGGGGCGGTGGCCGATCGACTGCAGCTCGGCCGACACCGCGCCCATGATCGTCACCACGACGCAGCGCTCCAGCCGCTCATAGATCGCCCGCAGCGCGTCGATACGCAGCATATATCCTCCCGTTGCACATTGGAACATTTGAACGTTGCAGGTTATTGGCGCTGTCGTGCGAGAAAATACGAACGTTCAACGTGCTAGCTTGCTAACTGGCTTCTTCCCACATCAGGTCGCGGCAGAGCAGCAGCGCCACCGGGCGCAGCGCCGACTCGGCTAGGGTTTGGGCCTTGTGGATGCGCTGCGCGACGTGCGCCGGGTCGTCGAGGCGCTGATAGGGGATGCGCAGCGCGCCGAGCACCGCCTCGGTCACGCCGCCGCCTTCGGTCTGCCACGGGTCGCGCTCGCCAAACTCGCCGCGGTAGCTGATCAGCATCAGCAGAGGAATGCGGTAGAGCTGCGCCAGCGACACAATGCCATTGACGCTTTGCAGAAAGCCGTGGTTCTGCATAAGCATGGCCGACTTGACGCCGGCGAAGTGCGCGCCGGCCGAGATGCCGACGCCCTCCTCTTCCTTTGCCAGCCGCACCAGCGTCACCTCGGGGTCGTCGTCGGCCATGCGGATCAGGTGCACCAACCATGTCTCGGGCAGCGCCGAGATCAGCCGGACATCACAGGCGCGCAGGGCATCGTAGATCAGGCGCGAGTGCGCAACCGACACAGGCATAGGCTGGGTTCCTTTATATCGCGGCGCGGGGTCACTGGGCTAGCGCGATTCTACATCGGGATGCGGGCGCGGTCAATGATCAGGTTGCCCCGCCAGGGCTGATGCGCAGTCACTGGCTTTCGACCCCACCCCTGCCGCTGCCACCTCTTCCGCGTGCGTGAGAGAGGGCAGGAACAGAAGAATCTCAGCTCCGGGATTGTATCGAGCACAGAGCGACGAAAGATATATGCTACCCCGCCGCGAAAAGCCGAATTCGGCCGATGCGGGTTCATGCATACCAGAACGTAACGCATTGTGTAATCAGAACGTCCTCGCTCTATGTATGCGCCAATGACAATTACTGCGTATTGCTCCGCGATCGAACAATATCGCAACAATCTCCTTCTAGCCAAATCAAAAAGTAGTGATACAATAGAGATTGCACCCGGCGCAAAATAGCTACGTCGGCCGCCGATCAGCCGCTATGTTGCTCTTTTGCGGGTTGGTTGCAGGTAACGGAACATTTCGCGTATTGTAAACCGATTGAATTGGAGGCGAGGATGCCCAGCTTTCGCAAGCTCAACCCGGACGATCTAGGAACACCAAAGCAACGCCCTCTTTCGGATCGCGCCCGCGTGGCGCAGGAGTACGACAACTGCCTGGCCGACTTCGAGATCGGCGATTACGGCCGGGTAGAGCTAGAGGCTGGCGAGCGACGCGCAGTTGTGCGCCGGCGCCTCCAGGCTGCGGCGCGGCGCCGCGGCTTTCTGCTACGCTTTCGCCCCGGCCCCGGCGAAGCCTTGATCTTCCGCACCGAAGAAGCGCGCGCAGCCGCACCCAAAGCTAGCGCCGTGGCCAAACCCGCACCAGCGCCCCAGGCGAGCGGCCGTGCCACAGCGTCGGCCGAGCCAAAGCGGCCAGCTGGCAAGCGCCAGCCAGCCGCCAGCCGCTACGAGAAGGTGCTGCCCCGCTGGATGCGCGATGGCGCTGTGGCCGCTCCCGGCCGCCGCCGCACCGGCGAGTCGCGCCGCGCCAAGTAGCGCAGCCGCACAGCTTGGGCCAGGCACACAGCGCGCTTGCTGTTGAACGAGGTATGGGCAATCTGAAGCCCATACCTCGTTTGGCGTGCGCTAGTGCCCGACGTCGGGTGTGCCGCGGCCAACCGCAGTGCCGCCGCCGCCACCCAGAATGTCGTCGGCGTGGTGCGGCGTGCTGGCTTTCTGGTAGTCGGCCAGCAGGTCGGCCAGCAGCGCGTCGCGCTGGTCGTACAGGCGCTTGAGCGGCCGCGCGCCAACCAGCTCAAGCGCATACGCCGACAGGATAGGCATGGCGATTGTGCTGTCGGCGTAGCAGACGATCGTATCGGGCAGCTGGTCGGGGTCGACCTTGCCCCAGGTCATGGCCTCGCTGGGCGTGGCGCCGCTGAGCCCGCCGGTGTCCGGGCGCGCGTCGGTGAACTGAATGAAGTAGTCGTGGCCTTTCTCGGATATGCCCATGATCTCCTGCAGCTGCGGCTCGGTCTGCAGAATAAAGTTCTTGGGCGAGCCGCCGCCGAAGATCAGCACCGCGCTCTGGCCGCCGCTCTTTTTGGCGCGGTGGACGATCGCGGTCGTCTCGTTCACGTCGCGCTCGACATCAAACTTCAGCTGGTTGCCGGCGAGCGCCAGGGCTGCCACGTTCATGCCGATCGTCGAGTCGCCGGGGCTGGAGGTATACAGCGGCACGCCGCACTCGTACGCGGCGGTGAGGATCGACACGTAGTCGGTGCCGATCGCCTTCTCGCGCGCCTGGGTGTAGCGGCCAAGCAGGTAGTGCAGCTCGGCGGTGCTCATGCTGCGCTGGAACTCGGGGCCGCGAATGCACTGGCGCAGAAACTCATCCGACTCCAGCAGCACGTCCTGGTCGAACAGGATGTCGTAGATGCGGATGATATGCTTCTCGCGCAGCTCGCGGTCGTCGGTGAACGGCGTGGTGCCCCATAGCTCAAACCCCAGCGACCGGTGCATGTCGTGGTACAGGTTCGCCCCGGTGCTGACAACCCAGTCGACCAGGCCGGCGCGGATCAGCGGCACGAGCGCCGCGGTGCCCAGGCCGGTGGGCGTCAGCGCCCCCGAGAGCGTCACGCCGATCGTTACGTCGGGCTGGGCGATCTTGCGCGCGAACAGCTGGCATGCCTCGCGCAGCCGCGCCGCGTTGTAGGCGTACAGGTGGTGATCGACCAGATCGCGCACGCTTAGCCCCGGCCCGATCGGGCGCGGATCGAGCTTGACACCATACGACATAGCGGTTCTCTCCTTGTGCTTCAAACGGTGGTAGGCTTTGCCACGGCGGGCCGCGGCTGAACAAGCGGCAGCAGCACCTCGAACGTCGTGCCCTGGCCGGGGCGGCTGCTCGCACCAATGCTGCCGCCGTGCTGCTCCGCGATCTCGCGGCAGATGAACAGGCCCAGGCCGGTGCCCTGGAAGCCCTGCTCGCTGGCATTCGCGGCGCGGTGGAACCGATCGAAGATCTGCGGCAGATCGGCGGCGGGGATGCCAATGCCCTGGTCGCTCACGCTGATGCGCGCCTGCTGGCCTATGCGCTCGACCGCCACCTCGATCGCGCCGCCGCCGGGGCTGTACTTGATTGCGTTCTCGAGCAGGTTGTCGAGCAGGTGCTCGATCTGCACCGAGTCGCACTCGGCGTGGAGCGGCGCGGGCGCCCTCAGCCTGCAGGGATGCGTGGCCGTGGTGTGGCGCGCACACACGGCGCCCGCCAGCGCCGCCAGGTCGGCCAGCTCGTAGCGCAATGCCGCGCGATCCTCGGCCGAGTCGAGCAGGCCCAGTACCAGGCGCTTGAGCCGCTGGCCCTCGCCAACCAGCACCTGGATGCTCGCGAGGTCGGCGGGCGCCTCGGGCTGGCGCCGCGCCCGGCGCAGCTGGAGCTCGGCGCGGCCAAGCACGATCGTCAGCGGCGTCTGCAGATCGTGGGCCACAGCCGCCAGGAAATCTTCTTTCAGCCGCGTGGCCTCGCTGTGGGCGCGCACTCTGGCGGCCTGCTCGATCAGCGCGTGGTTCTCGAAGATCACCGCCGCCTGGTCGGCCAGCAGCTGGAGCAGCGCCAGGTCGTCGCCGGCGAAGATCGGCATGCGCTCGGCCAGCACCACCAGCACGCCGATGCGGCGCTCGGCAACCGCCACCGGGGCGATCGGCTCGACACCTTGCGCATCACCTCGGCCACCCAGGGCGCG
>CALLYN010001008.1 GCA_937858455.1 uncultured Kouleothrix sp. | reverse complement strand
CCAGCTCGCGCGCGGCCGCCAGCCCGGTGTAGCCCGCGCCAATGATTGCTACATCCACGCGCGCGGGCAGCGCCTGGCCGGCCGGCTCGCGCGGAAACGACACCCCCTCGATCCATACCGGGTACTCTTTGAGCGTCATGGCTGCCTTTCTTGTGCGCGGCGTGCGCGCCGGCCGAACATCGGCGATCGGGATCCGCATGATTCTAGCATTAGAATATCATGGGCAATTCGGGTACAATAGGCGCTGCTATCCACCAGGGGGAGGGGACGTGTCTGAATCGCCTATGAACATGGCCTCGGCGGCCGAAGATTTTCGGCGGGCGCGGCGGCGCGCGGCTATGCGCGATCTGATCGCGCGGCTCACCGGCCGCTCCGACGAGCTGCTCTCGTACGAAGATGTGCGCCAGAAGCTGCGGGCGCAGCCGCTCAGCCGCCGCGAGCTTCACGATATCCCGCTCGACGCGATCGTCGGCAGCGTTGGGCGCTACACCGATTTCACGCGCGATTTTCTGCCGCGCCGCGATAGCGACGCCTTCCGCTGGGTCGGCGTGCGGCGCGCCGTCGAGGGCGAGGTCGGCGTGCCGCCGATCGAAGTCTACCAGCTTGGCCAGGCGTACTTCGTGCTCGACGGCAACCACCGCGTGTCGGTGGCGCGCGAGACGGGCGCCAGCCACATCCAGGCTTACGTCACCGAGGTGCGCGCGCGCGTGCCCTTCGCCCCAACCGACTCGCCCGACGACCTGATCATCAAGGCCGAGTACGCCGCGTTTCTCGACCAGACCGAGCTGGACGTGCGGCGGCCTGGCGCTGATCTGCTGGTGACGGCGCCCGGCCAGTACGACGAGCTGATGCGCCAGATCGCCGCGCACCGCGATTACCTGGCCGCGCAGCACGGTGCGGCCGCCGACCTGCCCAGTGCTGCGGCCGACTGGTACGATACACGCTACATGCCGATCGTGCGCGAGATCCGCGACCAGGGCACGCTGCACGAGTTTCCTGGCCGCACCGAGACCGACCTGTACCTGTGGATCGTTCAGCACCATGCGGCGCTCGAGCAGGCACTGGGCTGGCAGCTCGATCCCAAGGCCGCGCTGAGCGACCTCACCAGCCAGCACAGCCCGCGCCGCGCGGTGGCGCGCCTGGGCGGCCGGCTGCTCGACGCAGTGGTGCCCGACGCGCTCGAGAACGGGCCGCCGCCGGGCGCGTGGCGCCACGAGCGCCGTGTGAACAGCTATACCGAGCGGCTGGTCTCGGATCTGCTGGTGGCGATCAACGGCGAGGAGGCCGGCTGGTACGCGCTCGAGCAGGCGCTGGTGGTGGCGCGGCGCGAAGATGCCAGGCTGGCTGGCCTGCACGTCGTGCCAAATGCCGGCGCGCGCAAGAGCCCCGCCGCCGAGGCGGTTCGCGCCGAGTTCGAGCGGCGCTGCGCTGCGGCGGGCGTGCCCGGTAAGCTGGCGATCGACGTCGGCAATGTGACGCGCCAGGTGTGCGACCGCGCGCGCCTGACCGACCTGGTGGTGGTGAGCCTCTCGTACCCGCCCGGCACCGAGCCGCTGGCCCGGCTGCGCTCGGGGTTTCGCACGCTGCTGCAGCGCTGCCCGCGCCCCATCCTGGCGGTGCCCGGCCCGGCGCGCCCGCTCACCCGCGTGCTGCTGCCCTACGACGGTAGCCCCAAAGGCGAAGAAGCGCTGTTCGCGGCTACCTACCTGGCGCTCACCTGGAAGCTCGATCTGCTGGTGGTGACGGCGCTTGAAGAGCAGCACGCCACCTCGGCTACGCTCGAGCGGGCGCGCGCCTACCTCGAGCGCCACGGCGCGGCGGCGCGCTACCAGCTCGCCGGCGGCCCGGCCGCCGAGGCCATCCTTGCCGCCGCGCGCGCCGACGCCAGCGACCTGATTGTGATCGGCAGCTATGGCTTCAACCCGCTGCTCGAGATCATGCTCGGCAGCACCGTCGACCAGGTGCTGCGCGAAAGCGCCGTGCCCGTGCTGCTGTGCCGCTAGCGCGGCTCGGCGCGTGTGTTTTGTTGGCTCGCGCTTCCCGGTTCTTCCAATGATAGACCTGCTGAATCAATTTACGGCCGCGCTGCTGAGCTTCGTGGGCTACCTGCTGCTCGGGCTGCTGGGCATGCTGTTTTTCGCGCTGATCGGCCGCGCGCTGGCGTGGCTGATCTGGCGCGTCGCGCACTATCGCCGCCGGCTGCGGCGCGGCACGCTGAGCTACCAGCGCAGCGCCACCCTGCGCCAGCTCACCCAGTCGTTCATGAACGCGGTGGCGGTGGTGCTGGCGCTGATCTTCATGCTTGGCCTCGTCACCACCCCGAGCGCGCTCGCCACCGCGCTGGGGCTGTTCAGCGCCGGGCTGGGCTTCGCGGCGCGCCCGTTCATCAGCGATGTGATGAGCGGCATCCAGCTGCTGCTGCAAGACCAGTTTGCGATCGGCGAGAAGGTAGAGATCGGCGACCGCAATGTGATCGGCGTGGTCGAGCAGGTGTCGCTTACGCGCACGCTGCTGCGCGGCGAGGGCGGCGAGCTGTGGATTGTGCCGAATGGCGATGTTCGCACCATCCGCAACTTCGCGCGCGGCAGCTTTTCGGCGGCGCACATCCACCTGACGATCCCCACCGCCCGGCTGGACGAAGGGCTGGCGATCTTGCAGTCGGTGATCGCCGACCCTGGCCCCGATGTGCTCGAGGCGCCTGAGGTGATCAGCGAGGCCGGCCAGATCGGCGCCACCACCGAGCTGATGCTCAAGGTCAAGGCGCGCCACGGCACGGCCCCGCAGGTACGCCGCCGCCTGCTGGCGCGCCTGCACGAGGCGCTGGCCGAGCACCAGATCATCACCCGCACGGCCGATGGCGAGCTGCCCGGCGATGTGACCAAATAGCCCGGCCTGCGTCTCTGTTGCTTGCACAAGGCAGCGTTGCCTGTTCATACCAACTCCGTTTGATTACTTGTGTTTTCTTATGCGGCGCCCGGCTTTGCCGGGCGCCGCATAAGAAAAAGAAATTTCGGGGCGGCGAAGCCGCCCCCGAACCCCCACCATAATCCAAGCGATCAGCCGGATTTGGTTTCAGTGGCGCGAGCCGCGCCACTCACGATGACCATGTCTGTCGTAGTTGGAACAGGAGGCAGTATGCTCAAGGAGTTTCGCGAGTTCATCGAGCGGGGCAATGTGATCGACCTGGCGGTGGCAGTGATTATTGGGGCGGCGTTTGGCAGCATCATCGATTCGCTGGTGGCCGATATCATCAACCCGATCATCGGCGTTCTCTTCGGCAAGCCGGATTTCTCGAGCGTGTATATCAACCTTTCGGGCCAGGCGTTTCCGAGCTATGCCGCCGCCAAAGAGGCCGGCGCGCAGGTGATCGGCGTTGGCGCATTCCTCACGGCGCTGATCAATTTTCTGATCATTGCCTTCGCGCTGTTTCTGATTGTGCGCTCGGCCAACCGGCTGCGGCACGAGCCTGCCGCCGCGCCGGCGGCTCCCACGCCTACCAACGAGGAAGTGCTGCTGGCCGAGATCCGCGACGCGATCCGCGCCCAGCGCTAGCTGCTACTGGCCGAAAACGGCGAGCGCGAGGGAGTTGCCCCTCGCGCTCGCCGTTTTATACGCTACCACGCTTGCTCGGGCAGCGCCGGCCAGGCCGATGCTACTCGGCGGCGACGACGCGGTTGCGCAGCACGCCAATGCCGTCGATCTCGGCCTCCATCACGTCGCCGGCCCGCAGGTAGCTGGGCGGGCTCATGCCCATACCCACGCCGCTGGGCGTGCCGGTCGATATGATCGTGCCGGGCTCGAGCGTCTGGCCGAGCGACAGAACCTCGATCGTGGTGGGGATGTCGAAGATCAAATCGCCCACGCTTGAGTCCTGGCGGGTGGCGCCGTTGAGCCGCAGCCGTAGCCCGAGCGCCGCTGGGTCGGCGATCTCGTCGGCGGTGACGATCCACGGCCCGATCGGGCAGCTGCGGTCGAGGCTCTTGCCCTTGTAGAACTGCTGGTGGCGGTTCTGCAGATCGCGCGCCGAAATATCATTGACGATCGTGTAGCCGAAGACATGCGCCATCGCTTGGCCGCGCGCGATGTTCTTGCCGCCCTGCCCGATAATAAACGCCAGCTCCACCTCGTAGTCGAGCGCCTCGGTCACGCGCGGATCGAGCGGGATGTCGTCGCCGTCGGCGCAGATGCTGGTGGCGGCTTTGCTGAAGAACACTGGGTGTGGCGGCAGGCTGGGCTCGAGCCCTTTGGCGCGCATCGACTCGTAGGCGTGCTCGACATAATTCATGCCCAGGCAGATCACATTCTGGCGCGGGCGCGGGATGGGCGCGAGCAGCCGCACCTGGCCGAGCGGCACGGTGCTCGCGGCGCGCTCGAGTGTGGCGCGGGCCTCGCTCAGCAGGGCCGCGCCGCCGTCGATCAGCGCGAGCATGCTGGGCGCCACTGTGTCGAGCGGCACAATCGTAGAGCCGTCGCGTAGCGCGCCAATATGGTCGCCACGCTCGTCGTGGTAGGTAACCAGACGCATTGCGAGTTCCTCCATAGCCGGGTGAAATTGGTTTCGGGTAGCGCCGATAGTACCACCGATCGGCGAATAGTGCGAGTAGCGGCAAGGCGCGCCAGGTGGGGCGGGTGCTAGCTCGGCGGTACCACCGATGTCGTCACCGGGCTGCTCTCGAATGGCCGGCCCGAGCACGCCGACGGCGAGCGCGCGCTCGGCCTGTTCCTCAACGCGGTGCCGCTGCGCCTCCAGCTCGGCGGCGGCAGCTGGCTGAGCCTGGTGCGCGCAACCTTCGCCGCCGAGCAGGCGCTGCTGCCGTTCCGGCGCTACCCGCTGGCCGAGATCCAGCGCCTGCTCGGCCGCCAGCCGCTGTTCGAGAGCATGTTCACCTTCACCAATTTCCACGTCTACGCGCGCCTGGCCCAGTTCGACGAGCTGCAGGTGCTCGGCGCCGACCTGTTCGAGGAAACCAACCTGACGCTTGACGCCAACTTCAGCCAGGATACCGGCTCGGCCCAGGTGTTCCTCTCGCTCTCGTACGATGCGTCAGCCTTCGGCCCGGCCCAGCTGGCGGCGATCGGCGGCTACTACGCCCGCGCCCTGGCCGCCATGGCCGCCAGCCCGGATGCCCGCTACGAGCACTGCGACCTGCTCGGCGCCGGCGAGCGCCAGCAGCTGCTGCACGGCTGGAACGACACCCGCGCCACCTACCCAGCGGCCACGCTGCACGGCCTGTTCGAGGCCCAGGCCGCCCGCACGCCCGAGGCAACCGCGCTGGTGTTCGAGGGCCAGCAGCTCAGCTACGCCCAGCTCGACTGGCGCGCCAACCGCCTCGCTCGCCGGCTGATCGAGCTGGGCGTGGCGCGCGACGATCTGGTCGGCATCTGCGTCGAGCGCTCGGTCGAGCTGGTGGTGGGGCTGCTGGCGATCCTCAAGGCCGGCGCCGCCTACGTGCCGCTCGACCCAGGCTACCCCGCCGAGCGCCTCGCCTTCATGCTGCGCGACGCCGCCCCACCGGTGCTGCTGACCCAGCCGCACCTGGCCGGGCGCCTGCCCGCGCA
>CALLYN010001007.1 GCA_937858455.1 uncultured Kouleothrix sp. | reverse complement strand
CGTCCGTCCGCCACCCCGCAACGTCCGTCCGCCACCCCGCAACGTCCGTCCGCCATATCCCGCTGGATCACTTTTTTGCGCTGCTCTGCCCGGCGAAGCCGGGCAAGTGGTATTACCGGGCCGGAGTGGCGGCCTGCCCGCCCATGAATGCGCGCACTGCTGCCAGAAACTGCTCGGGCTGCTCGACAAACGGGAAGTGCCCGCTCTGCTTCAATACCACCAGCTGCGCGCCCGCGATGTGCTGCTGGATATACGCGGAGGCGGCGACCGGGATCGGGTCGAAATCGCCGTGGACGAGCAACGTTGGCACGTGGATGCTCTTGAGCCCTGCCTCAATGCCCGGCTGGCTGCGGTTGAAGCTGGTAGCGAGCATGGATTGCACGGTTGCCGCGTTGCGCAGGGTATTGGCCTCGGCAGTTGTATCGAGCGCCGTGGCCCTGGCGGGGTCGTAGAAGCGCAGCGCCGCGTCGAGCCGGTTGCACTCGGCCTGCTCGCTCGCGCTCAGCTGGCTATACGGTCGCGAGCAGGTGCTGCTGAGGGTTTGCTGATCGGCTGGGCTGAGGCGCGCGATGCGCTGCTGCACTGTTTTGAGCTGCGCCGCGACAAACTCGCGCGTCAGCGGCACAGCATCCACCAGGATCAGCTTGTCGAGGTGGTTCTGGTACTTGAAGGCGTAGAATAGGGCAACAACAGCGCCCCACGAATGGCCGACCAGCGTGATCTTGTCAAGGCCAAAAGCCGCCCGCAGCGCGTCGAGGTCGTCGGCGAACTGGTCGATCGACAGCGCCCGCAGCTCGAGCTTCGCGTCCGATGCGCCAGTGCCGCGCTGGTCGTAGAGCAGCAGCCGGTACTGATCGGCGAGCGGCGCCACGTGCGGCAAGAAATAGCGATGCGAGCCGCTGCGGCCGTGCACAAACACGATCGGCTGGCCGCTGCCGAGCGCGGTGTAGAAGAGCCGTGTGCCGTTGATGTCTTTCAGGCCCTGCGCTGGAGGCTCGGCGCCTTGCCGGCCGCAGCCCGCCGCGCACAGCGCCACAATCAGGCACAGCGCCAGCGCCAGCGCCGAGCGCCCCGGAAGTTTTGCCATAGTGTAGCGACCTTTCTGCCGCGAGCGGCGCGTACGCCCACGTCATACCAAATCCGGCTGAGCGCTTGGATTATGGTGGGGGTTCGGGGCGGCAAAGCCGCCCCCGAAATTTCGTTTTCTTGTGCGGCGCCCGGCTTTGCCGGGCGCCGCACAAGAAAACACAAGTAATCAAACGGAGTTGGTATCAGCCCGCGTAGCCGAGTGCCGCCAGCGCCGCGCGCGCGGCCGCAGGCTCGTCCCACGGCACCTTCTGCTCGCCATAGATGATGCAGGCCTCGTGGCCCTTGCCGAGCAGCAGCACAATATCGCCCGGCCGCGCGCGCGCGAACGCCGCCGCGATTGCCGCCGGCCGGTCGGGGATGCGCGCGTACGCCAGGCCCGGCCGGGCCGCGCCCTCGGCCACGGCCGCCTCGAGGCCCTCGGCGATCTCGCCGATGATCGCGTCGCGGTCCTCGAGGCGCGGGTCTTCGTCGGCGAGCACCACGAAGTCGCAGAAGCGCGCTGCCACGCGCCCCTGGATCGCGCGCTTCTCGCGGTCGCGCTCGCCGGCGCTGCCGAACACCGCGATCAGCTGGCCGCCCGTCAGCGGCCGCACGATGCCCATGAGCTTCTCGAACGCGCCAGGCGTATGGGCGTAGTCCACCAGCACGGTGAACGGCTGGCCCTGCTCGACGCGCTCCATGCGCCCGCGCACGCCGGGGATGGCCTCGAGCGCGCGCGCCGCAGCCTCGAGCGGCACGCCCTCGGCCAGGCCCACCGCCAGCGCCGCCAGCGCGTTGGCCACGTTGAAATCGCCGGTGAGCTTCAGCCGCAGCTCGCGCTCGCCCCACGGCGTGGCCACGCGGAAGCGCAGGCCGTGCTGGCTGGCGGCCACGTCGTAGGCGCGCACGTCGGCCGCGTTGGCGATGCCGTAGGTCAGCCGCTGCGCCCCAGGCGGCGCGGCGTCGAGAAACATCTGGTGGTTCGGGTCGTCGGCGTTGACGATCGCAACCTTGCGGCGCTTGTCGGGACGGCGGACGAATGACGAAGAATCAAGGATCAATGCCTCCGCGCCGTCGGAGGCCGCAGCACTACTATCAAGCAGGGGCGGAGCTTGGTCTTTCGTCCTTTGTCCTTGGTCGTCCCCCAGCATTTCGAACAATCTCGCCTTATCGCGCCGGTACTGCTCGACGGTGCCGTGGAAGTCGAGGTGCTCGTGCGTAACATTGGTGAGCACCGCCACGTCGAACAGCGCGCCGCCGAGCCGGTTCCAGCGCGCCGAGAGCGCGTGCGAGGTCGATTCGAGCACGGCGTAATCGCAGCCGGCCGCGGCCATGTCGCGCAGCATCGCCTGGATCTCGGGGGCCTCGGGCGTACTCTGGCGCGTGTCGTTCGCCCACTGCCGCCCGGCGATCTTGAAGTCGACGGTGCCGATCGTGCCGGTGGTGTGGCCGCCAGCCTCCAGCACCGCGCTGGTGAGAAACGTGGTGGTGGTCTTGCCGTCGGTGCCGGTGATGCCGACGACGCGCATGCGCGCGCCGGGGTAGCCGTAGAATGCCGCCGCGATCGGCGCCAGCGCGGCGCGCGCATTGCCGACGCGCACATACGCCACGTCGGGCGGCAGCGCCAGGTCGGCCGGGTCGCGCTCGCCCACC
>CALLYN010001006.1 GCA_937858455.1 uncultured Kouleothrix sp. | reverse complement strand
AGCGCCTTGGCCTCGGGCTGCCACGGCAGGTTGCCGGCGCCGCCAGCCGCCGCCGCCACCGGCGCGGCGGTGCCCTTGGCGTAGGCCGAGTCGACCGGCAGGAAGTTGAACAGCGCGTCGTACAGCCGGTTGACGATCTCCTGGATCACGTACACCGCGCCGCGATAGCCCACGAACGGCGTGCCGACCGCGCGCCGCACGACCGGCCCGGGAAACGCCGAGGGGATGAAGCTGGTGTACTTCGCGCCGGCCTCGCTCAGGTAGATCCGCTCGTTGATCGAGCCGAACACAAACGCCGGCGCCTTTTTGTGCAGCTGCTGCCGCAGCGCCTCGTTGTCGGGCTCGTCGGGCAGGCGCGGCCGCCCCGAGAGAAAGGCGATCGGCATGCCCAGCTCGTCGCCCAGGAAGCGCCGCAGCCCATCGGCGTGCGCGCGGCTGGCCACGATCCCCACGTCGGTGGTGCCGAACCAGTCGCCCTGCGGGCCGCGCCACAGATCCCACACCGCCCGCAGCGTGGTTGCCTTCTCGTGCTTGATGAACGCCTCGGCCTGCTCGGCAGTACCCAGCAGCCGCCCCAGCTCGCGCACGAACGCGGTGGTATCGCGCATGCCGAACGGCGCGGCGAGCGTCGGCTGGCCGAGGTCGGCCGCCAGGCCCAGCCCGAACTCTTTGTACAGCACCACATTCAGCTGCGCCTCGGCCAGCCGCGGCGTGTCGGCTAGCGTGGCCTCGAACGGGTACACCAAGTTGATCGTGCCGCCCGCGCCGGCGATCAGCCGCTTGAGCTCATCCAGGTCGGACGGCGAGTTGAAGCAGCCGTAGGTCGGGCCGATGATATTGACCGATTTTGCGGCAGGTTGCCCCGGCCTTGCAGCATCGCCGGCCGGCGTATGATCAGCCGCGCCGGCCTGCGGCGCGCCATAGTTCGCCCACAGCCAGCGCAGCACGCGGTCGCGGCCGGCCCACTCGTCTTCCGAGAGCGAGTTGCTGTAGTAGAACAGCGTGCCAGGCTGGAGCTGCTTCACCAGGTCGGTGAGATCCGAGCCGATCATCTCGCTCTCGGCGGTCGAGACCACAATCAGCTGCTTGCCGGCCAGCGCGCCGGTGTCGCGCAGCTGCTCGTAGGTGCGCTTCACCGCAGGCCCGGTGCCCTGGCCGCCGACCTCCTGCTCGGTCATCACCGAGGGCGTAATATTCTCGATGTGCGGGATGGCATCGGTGTAGTCGGGCACGGCGGTGGCCACCAGGTTGAAGCAGCCGATCGGCGCGTCGCAGATCACGTGCACATCGGGCAGGCAGCACATCGTCCACACCGCTGCCCAGTAGCCGCTGGTGTCGGAAAGATCGCGAATAAGTGTGGGGGGCATGATCATCCTCGGAGTCGGCAGCCGGCAGCTCACCACGCAGAGCTATTGTCACACAATGATGCCGCCGGCTGCGTACTGCATACTGCGGGCCGGCTACTCGGCGAAAAATTCCTGCATCTCGCGATACTTCGCGCTGCGGTCGAGTGTGTCGCGGATCAGGCCGAGCGTCGCGGCCATGCCGGTGCTGAGAAAGAACGGCCGCGAGGCGAGCTGGTTGGTGAAGTACAGGCCGGGGATGCCGCGGTCCTTGGCGGCGCTCGAAAACGGCGTGGTGCCGAGCACCAGGTCGGGCGCGTAGCGGTCGAGCGCGCTCATATCCTCTTCGAGCGCCTTGCGGTACACCACCTCTTTGGTGCCGCGCGCCTTGAGCCACAGCTCATCGGGCAGCACCAGCGGGTCAGGCGCAATCGAAGTCGAGACATACGGCACCTCGGCGCCGGCCTCGACCAGCAGGCGCGCGTAGGCCAGCTCGGTTCCTTCGTAGCCTGTCACGAACACACGGCCGCTGAGTGGGCGCGCCGCTACCATCGCCTGGGCGCGCTCGCGCTCCTCTTCGGCGGCCTGCTGCACCAGCGCCGGGTCGAGATCGAGCATCGCGCCGATCGTTTTGATCCAGGCGTACGAGCCGCTGATGCCAACCGGCGCGCCGCCGACCACCGGCACATTCCAGCTGCGGAACACCTGGGTGGTCTCTTTGTAGAACGGGTGCAGCGGCGCCAGCGCGCCGGCGCGCCCGGCGCGGCGCAGGTCGTCGATCGAGCGGCCAGGCAGCGTGATCGTCTGCTCGACGCCCATGCGCCGCAGCACCCCGTCGATCACCAGCGGGTCGGCGGGGAACACCTCGCCGAGCAGCACCACCGTGCGCGGCTCCTTTGGCCCGTCTTGGTCGCCCAGGCGGCGCAGCAGCGCGGCCATAGCCACGTCTTTGGCCTCGGGGTGTGAGTGGATGGCGTAGGCCGGCACGCGCACCAGCACCACCTCGGCCTCGCCGGCCTGGCGGGGCAGCAGCTCCTCGGGCATGCCGGCGGTTTCGGCTACGCACAGCGAGATCACCGGGATGAGCCGGCAGCCCGGCTCGCGCGCGGCGGCTTCGATCGCCGCGCGGGTGCCCTCGACGATCTGTCCGCTCATCAGCTCGGCGGTGCCGAGCGTCGGCGCCAGGATCGACTTGCGCGCGCCGTAGAAGTGGGTAACAAAGGTGAGCCCGTAGAGGCAGCCGGTGTCGGTGGCCATCACCGGGTGCGAGCCTTCAATGCGCGTCAGGACGCGCAGCGATCCGAATGCCGGGCACATCGATTGGGGGTGTAGCTTGCAGGGCTGGCTGATCGGCTGGTCCGTCTGAAGCGCGATCGTCTCGGCCATGATCTCTCCTCGGTAGGGGCGGCGGGTGAAAGCGCGCTGGAGGCCGCGCGGTAGTGCGGGCGGCGAGGTAGGGAGAAGAGGAGACAAAGAGAAGCCGTCGCTTCTCTCTGTCTCCCGCTCTCGTGTCTTCCGGTGCGATGTAGCAGCGGCTATTTACCGTCGTAGGTGTAGCGATTCACCACGGCGCCGCTCGCGTCGAGCAGCACGCCGGTGTCGCCGGTGTTGTTCCAGATCGCGCTGCGATTGCCCCAGTACAGGTTGGCGGCGTCGTTCGCGCCGCTCTTGGTCCAGAGCAGCACCTCGCCGCCGGCCGGAAGCGTGAAGGCAGGGAAGGTGAACACATGCTTCTTGGCGCCGTCGTGCAGCGCCCAGCCAGTCAGGTCGATATCGGCGGGGCCGGTGTTCTGGATGCGCACATACTCACCCTCGACATCGCTGCCGGGCGGGTCGAACTCGATGTAGGCGATCCCCACCGCCGACGCGCCAGGGGCGCTGGCCGTGCCAGCCGGCGCGCCAATGCCCAGCGTGTTCTCGTCGGCGCGGCGGATGGGCCGCACTGCCTGCACATCGCCGATCTTGCCGATATCTTTCGGCAGATCGGCGGCCGGCTCGCCGCTGAAGGCCGGCTTGGTATCGGGCACGGCCGGCCTGGGCACTGCGTCGCTGGGCACGGCGACCTTGGTGTTGTAGTCGCCGGCCGAGATGGTGGTGGTGCCGCTGGGCGCGCCAAGCGAGCCGGCCGGCGTTTCGCCAACCGCGGGCGGCGCGGCGGCGCGCAGGCTTGCCGGC
>CALLYN010001005.1 GCA_937858455.1 uncultured Kouleothrix sp. | reverse complement strand
GCGGTGTCGCGGCTGCCAAGCCCCGGCAGCAGCGTGGCTGCGTACAGCAGCAGCGCGGCGGCGGCAACACCGCACGCGAGCAGAATGTCGCGCCACGCGACGCCTGGCGAAAGCTTGCTTTCGGACACTGCCGTGTGGCCGCGCTCACCGCCCTGCCGCCACCCGGCGCTCAGCTGATCTCCTTGTGATTTATGCACATACACCATCCATAGCATCGAAGGCCGCGCGGCCGGCGCCTTGCGCCCGCGCCCTTAGCCTGCCCGCCGCCCGCGCGAGCGCCGAGCGAGGTTTGGGAGCGCGGGCCGAGCACAGCGCTAGCCGCGTAAGCCAGGTCATTGGCGGCCCGCGCCAGGCGCCTGCAGCGCCTGTAGCTGGGCGCTGATCGCGTCGAGGCGCTTGACCAGGTCGTCGTAGTGGGTCTGCGCCGGCGCAGGATCCTTTCCTATAAACGCCAGCGAGCCGCCGGTTTCGAGCACACACTCCTCGACGTCGTCGAGGCTGCGGAAGCCCTGGCGGTGCGCGGCGGCCGTCAGCTCGCCCAGGCTAATCAGCTCGCGGTCGAGGCGCTGGTGCCGCACGCGGCCGTGCTCGATCAGCAGCACCGGCTCGCCCTCCAGAAAGCGGTCGAGCTTGACGCGGCGAAACAAGAAGCGCACCACCAGGTAGTTTGTTAGCAGCAGACTGACGGCGCCAAGCATTCCGCCAGTCACGCTGTTGTCGTCGCCGATAATCGCGTTCTGCACGGTGTTCGAAAGCATCAGCAGCACCACGAGGTCGAACGTGTTGATCTGCGCAAGCTCGCGCTTGCCGGCCAGGCGCAGCCCGATCACCAGAAAGCAGTAGACAATCACCGGGCGTAGGAGCTTTTCGATCAGCAGGGGGTAGAGTGGATCCAGGCCAAACATACTCCGCAGCGCAGCAAGCAGACTCATGGCTTCGGCTCCTCGTTGTTGTCGAACCATCCGCGCCATCATACCACGCTGGCGCTTGAGACGGTGCGGCACGGCGCTTGCTATAGAGAGTTCGGCATCGCGGAAAGGAGCACGTATGATCACATGCGCCAAATGTAGCAACGACACCCACACCAGCGCGCTGGTGACAGCGCAGGGCGAGGTGATGCTGGCCGGCACGATTGGCACCGGCCCGCGCCCGATCCTGGCGCAGGTATGCAGCGCCTGCGGTTTTATCGAGCTGTACGCGCCTTTGCAGCTCGACCAGCCCGAGATCAGCCGGGCGGAGCGCGCCACGCCAGCCGGCGACCTGACCGAAGTAGCCGCAGCTAGCAGCGTCGGCGCCTGACGGCACGCAGCTTGCTCCTGGTGTAGCTGCGCCACACGCCGGCGCAGCGTTAGCGGAGAACAGCTATGACCTTGATCATCGGCGGACTTGCCATTGGTATTGTGCTCGGTCTCATCGGCCTGCGCATCCTGCGCATGGGCGAGGCGCGCCAGCACGGCGGCACACAAGGCACGCACTTCCGGCATCACTCGTAGGCGGGGCCTGCGTTTTCATAGAACCAAGCGCTGCTCGGGCTTTGCCGGGTGGCGCTTGCGGTAGTTGGCCGGCCATATACACAACACAGCCGAAGCCAGGGCGGCCACCGGCCGCCGCCGTAGGGCGACCCAAGCGAGCAAGCGCTCGGCCGCACACGCCTGGTGCTCGTTTCGAAAGGCAACATGCTACCTTCCACGCGCCCGGTGTTCCTTTCCCAGGATGGAATGTTCGTTCCCGCACGCCCGGTGCT
>CALLYN010001004.1 GCA_937858455.1 uncultured Kouleothrix sp. | reverse complement strand
GGACGCGTTCTACCCGTTCCCCGACGGCATCGAGGCCGCCGCCGCCGCCGGCGTGGCGGTGATCGTCCAGCCCGGCGGCTCGGTCCGCGACGCCGAGAACATCGCCAAGGCCGACGAGCTCGGCGTGGCGATGGTCCTCACCGGCGAACGCCAGTTCAAGCACTAGGAGCGCGAGCGCATCGGTGGCCCGTCGCCAGCGTGCGGGTGGAGCGGTGACCCGGGCGGCGGGCAGGATGGGCCGATGACGGCACGGATGCTTCCCGGCGGACCGGTGGCCGACGCGGTGTTCGCCGAACTGGCGCCGCGGATCGAGGCGCTGGTGGCGGCCGGGCACACGCCGGGCCTCGGCACGATCCTGGTGGGGAGCGACACGGCCAGCGCCGGCTACATCCGCATGAAGATGGAGAAGGCGGCGGCCCTCGGGTTCACGTCGCCCCACCTGCACCTGCCCGACGACGCCACCCAGGCCGACGTGCTGGCCGCCGTCGGCCAGATGAACGACGCCGCCGACGTGGACGCCGTCCTGATCCAGCACCCGACGCCGCCCCAGATCGACTTCGACGCGGCGCTGCTCGCCCTCGACCCCGACAAGGACGTGGACGGCCTGCACCCGGTCAACATGGGTCGCCTCGCCCTCGGCATGCCCGGCCCGGTGCCGTGCACGCCGGCGGGCATCGAGGCGCTGCTGGCCCACCACGGGGTCCCGGTGGCCGGTCGCGAGGTGTGCATCCTCGGCCGGGGGACCACGCTCGGCCGGCCGCTGGCCCTGCTGCTCAGCCAGAAGCGCCCCACCGCCGACGCCGCGGTCACCGTGGTCCACACCGGCGTGGCCGACTGGCCCCGCTACACGCAGCGGGCCGAGATCGTCATCGCGGCGGCCGGCGCGCCCGGCGGCAGGCTGCCGGCCATGATCCATAGGTCGCCGGGGCGCGCGCGCTCGGCTACGCGCCTGCCGAGCGCCGCGAGCTCGGCGGGGCTAATCTGCGGGCCAGCCTCGTTGGCCTTCACATAGCGTCGCGACGCCGCGTCGATAATGATTGTGTTGGTGCGCGTCTCGCCCGCCACGGCTGTGAAGTCGGCCGCGAAGCCCAGGGCGTGCAGCCCTTGCGTCAGCATCGCGCCGGCTGCGCCGCCGGCAAACCCCATGATCACCGTCTCGTCGCCCAGCGCGCGCAGCGCCTTCGATACATTTACACCCTTGCCGTCAAGGTCCAGCTGCGACTCGCTGGCGCGAACCATTTCGTCGAAGACGATCGCCGGCACGGTGAGCGTGCGGTCGAGCGCGGGGTTGGGCGTTATCGTGTAGATCATCCTGGCTCCTGTGCTTTTTGCAGGCAAACAATACCCGATAGACCGATCCATGGTACTTCGCTTTCTTTTGTGCTGAGATTTTGGCGCTTTGCGCCAAAATCTCAGCACCATCCATGAAAAGTACCGCTCTGCCGAAGGCAAAAACGCGCACCGCGTAAGTTCTGTTATTGAGTTGCACGACGTGGTAAAGCCACGTCGTGCAACTCAATCTATACGTGATCAAGCGAATAGCGTATCATACCAAATTCGGCTGATCACTTGCTGTGCAGAAAGTGATTAAACGCAGTTGGCGTAATTCGCCAGCGCGCCAAGCCGGCGCTAGCGCGGCGATACAAGCGGTGCTATAATCGTAAAGGGATCGTACCCTGGCAGCTTACCACGTCGTAGGAAAGCCTTGGATCCGTCAAACATCACAACATCGCAGCTCCTCGCGATCCTCGATATCACGCGCCGGCTCGCCGATCAGCGCATGGTGCAGCCGCTGGCGCACTATGTCGCCACCACTGTTTTCGAGCTTGTGCCGGCCGAGCGCTGCCTGATTGTGCTGTTTGGCGAAGGCGGCGCCATGCAGGTCGAGATCGCGCTCGACCGCCAGGGCAAGCCGCTTGATATCGCCAATGACCAGATCAGCCACTCGATCCTCGATCGCGTGCGTGCGACGCTCTCGCCCCTGCTGGTGAACAACGCCCTCGACGACAACACCTTCAAGGCCGCGCGGAGCGTGCGCGCCCTGGGCCTGCGCTCGGTGATGTGCGCGCCGCTGGTGTCCTACGGCAGCGCCGTCGGCGCGATCTATGTCGAGAACCGCTCCATCCGCGGGCGTTTCCACGAAGATAGCCTGATGCCGCTGGTGCTGCTGGCCAACCAGGTGACGGTAGCGCTCGAAAATACGCGCATGGTCGAGCGCCTGGAGGCCCAGGTGACCGAGCGCACCCGCGCGCTTGAAGATGCCAATGCGCTGCTACGGCGCCAGGCCGCCGAGCTACATCAGCAAAGCATTCTCGATAGCCTGACGGGCCTGTACAACCGCCGCTACTTCACCGCGCAGCTGCCGCAAATGCTGTACGCCGCCAGCCGCTATGGCCGCCCGCTGACGCTAGCGCTGCTCGATATCGACCACTTCAAGCAGATCAACGATACGTTCTACCATGCCGGTGGCGACCGCGTGCTGGTGGCGATTGCCGAGCTTTTGCGCAGCCATATGCGCGCCGCCGATAGCCTGGCCCGTATCGGCGGCGAAGAGTTCGCGGTGATCCTGCCCGAAACGGCCAGCGACGCGGCGTGGCAGGTCGTCGAGCGGCTGCGCGTGCTGGTCGATACGTTCAGCTGGGACACGATCGCCCCCACCCTGCGTGTCACTATTAGCGCGGGCGTGGCCCAAGCCCACGACGACGACAGCATCGATACGCTACTCCACCGCGCCGATATTCAGCTCTACGAAGCGAAACGCGCCGGCCGCAATCGCGTTGCCAGCCCGGCGGCGGCTTGAGCTTCGTCGCACCTCGCGCATCCCCCTTTCGCTAGCACCAGGGCATACCCGCGCCATACCATGGTATCGGAATGGTAAAAGAAACGTTTATACTATGCGCAGAACATCATTTCGTGCTCCGTGGCTCGCAACAATCTCCATTACATTGAAAAAGGAACGACCATGAGCCATCTGGTTCTGCTCGCTGTGCGCCGCATCTGGTTCGTGCGCCTGTTTGCCGTGTGCTGCGCCGCGCTGCTGGCGCTAGGTGCGCCGCTCACCGGGCACGCCACCGTGACGGGCTGCCGCGGCGATCCCATGCTGGTGCTTGGGCACTTCGCCTTGCAGTCAAGCGTCGACATCGCCGCCGATATCGAGGCTGTCGACCGGGTGGAGTATGTGTATTATTTGCCGCAAGACACGAATATTGCTGTATTTTATGATGATACGGCGCTTGCGGCCAAAGAGACAGTGACGATCATCCGCCAGCCCGGCTTGCTGAACGCGCGCGTCGTCATCACAGTATCGCTCAAGCCAGGGCTGGCACCTGTAGGGGTAGCGGCTACCACCACGTTTACCAACAACAACACCGGCGCCAGTGGCACGCGAACCGTATCGGGTCTGAGCGGGCAGCCACTCACGATAGCAGCGCGCTGACGATGCTGCTCAAACTGCAGAATAAGCTTCCCCAGCCGGCGATTGCGTTGATCCTCAGCACCGGCACACTGGCCTTGATCTGGCAGCTACGCGGCGCACTCCTGAGCCAACTTGCGCACCTCGGCCCACGCAGCCTGCTGCTGCTCGCGCTAGTGGCGAGCGCGGTCGCTGCCAGCTCGATCACCATTCATATTTCATACCATACCAAAACCAGCTTTAGCGGTGCCTTGCTGTACCTGATCGCCGTGTGGTTCGAGCCGGCCGTGGCTATGCTGGCGATTGGCCTTGTTATACTCTGTGCGCTGCTGATCCATCGCCGCGCTCGCTGCTTGTTGTGGGTTGATATTCTTACCGACGCCAGCCGCCAGGCGCTGGCTGGCTTCGCGGCGGCGGCGGCGCACGATCTGCTGCTGGATTTTCCATTCGATCTGGCGCGGCTGGGCCTGCCGGCGGCGATCTTTCTGCTCGGCGATCTATTCAGTATGCCACTGCTGATCGCGCCAATGAGCGGCGCCCGGCCATGGCACGTGCTGCGGCTCAACGCCGCCAGCATCCTCCAAGTCGATGGCGCACAGTACATGGTTGCCGTGCCCCTGGCCGCCATAGGGCTGTACGCCCCCAGCCTGCTGCCGCTGCTTGCGGCGCCTTTTGTGATCATCTACCGCGTGTTTCTGCGTCACTATCACCTGCAAGACAGCACGCGCACGCTGCTTGAGAACATGGCCGATACGATCGACCTGCGCGATCCGTACACCGGCGGCCATTCGCGGCGCGTGGCCGAGAACACCGCCAAGATCTTGAAGCAGCTTGGGATCGAGGGGCACGACGCCAACCTGATTGTGACGGCCGCACGCATTCACGATATCGGCAAAATCGGCGTGCCCGACGCAATTCTGAACAAGCCTGGCTCTCTCACCGACGCGGAGCGGCTGGTCATGGAGCAGCATCCGGTGCTGGGTGCCGACCTGCTGCAGCGCTACCCCGATTTCGCGCGCGGCGTTGCGATTGTGCGCCACCATCACGAGCGTGTCGACGGCAAAGGCTACCCCGATGGGCTGCGCGACGACGAGATCCCGTTTGGCTCAAAGGTGATCGCGGTTGCCGATACCTGGGACGCACTGACCAGCGATCGCCCGTATCGCCAGGGGCTGGCGCCCGAGTGCGCGGCGCAGATTCTGTACCGCGGCCGCGGCGTCCAGTGGCGCGCGGAGATTGTCGACGCGCTGCTGGAGGCGCTGGACCAGGGAGCGCTGGCCAGCAACCTTCCGTCGGCGCTTGATGAGCCGGTGCCTGCTTGATCTCGGGGCTGTTTGGTCGGCAGGGGCGTAGTCTCTCGAATCTCAGCGTGGCGGGCGCTGCAATGCTCCGGGCGTATTTCGCCTGGATCTATTGCGAGTTAGATGCCAAATTGCCGCCCAACCGTTTGTTCGTTGCGGCGCGCGATCGGCTATAGTAGTACAGTGCTATCGCCAGACTTGCCTGAGAGGTTGCCCCGTGCCTTCAACACCCACGTCCCCACATGTTCCCGCGCTTACCGCCGCACACCAGCAGCAGCTGCGCGAGCTGATCGAGTCGCTCGGCGCGCTTGGCCGGCCCGACACCGAGCTGGCGCTACTGGCCCGGCTGGCCGACGACATGCCGCGCTTACGGGTTGGGCTTCCCGGCGGGTTGCGGCGCATGCTCGAGCAGCTGGATGCCAACGAAGAGGCGCTGGCTGTGGCGCTGCGCGATCTGCAGGCGGCGGCGCAGGAGCTCGACGCGGGCATGTTGCCGGCCGTACACCTGCTCGACGCGGCGCGGCTGCAGGCGTGGGCCGAGGCGGCGCACGCACTGGCGCAGCTGGCGGCCG
>CALLYN010001003.1 GCA_937858455.1 uncultured Kouleothrix sp. | reverse complement strand
TGGCTTATGTAGGGGGTGATTATGAAGTATGCGCTACATTATCTTCTGGTGAAGGACAAGATGCTCATGTCCAGATTCGGGTTGGCTTGTGGGAGTATGCTTTGGGCAGTACAGCTTGCTCTACCGGTGCAATTGTTCCCCACGGCGCAGCAGATAGCGTCCGGTACTGGCCGACAGACCTATGCTTTGATGGCGACGATTGCCCCCGAATGGGTGTGGGCCATCCTCTTCGCCACCCGTGACGGGACACAGCACATAGTTCAATCCCATGACCGCTCCTCAGCAAACGCACCGCCGCGCGCCGCTTGCGCGCGCTGTGGTGCGCTCGGCGGTGTAGCCCGCGCGAGCGGGGTCGTAGCGCTGGCCAGGCGGCCCGTCGCTGGCGCCTTCATCGGCGTAATCGTCGATCGCGGCGTACAGGTCGGCGTCGGGCGTATCGGCATAGCGATCGCGCGCCGGCACCTGGTCGAGCGCGTCGATAAACGCGGCGTCGCGCGGGTCGAGCCGGGTTTCGGGCAGCGTCCGGGTGGCGCGCTCGGGCGGCGGCAGGGGTGGGCGCGGGCTCCGGCTACTATCGATGGCAATGCTTTCTATCTGGTTGCGCCGGGCTGCGGCGATCACCTGCTCGTCGGCGCTGAACACCAGCACAGCAACGCCATCGGCCTCGAGCGCGCGGCGCAGGCGCTCGAAGCCACGAGGCGCCTGCAGGGCCGCCGTATCAGGCGGAACAAGCAGCTGCACGCTTTTCGAGCGCGTGGCGCGGATCTTCGCCAGCACGCTATCGACGGTGTCGCTGGTTTCGAGCGGCACCAGCGCTGATTCTACAGCGGCCATCGCAATACTCCTCGGGTATATGCAGCCATGAACCAACAACGCTAGCGGCGCTCACCACGCTCTTGTTTGGTTCGTGGCGTGTGGCTTTCTGAGCCTGTGTTAAAAGGGTGAGTGTCCCGCCCTTTTCAAACAGCTTCTCAGCTTTTTGCGCCCTGCTCGGCCACCAGGCGGGCCACCTGAGCCAGCGCCTCGTCGAGCTTCGCGGCGTCGCGGCCGCCGGCCTGGGCCATATCCGGCCGGCCACCGCCGCCGCCGCCCATGATCTGAGCCAGCGCCTTCACAATATTCCCGGCGTGCAGCCCGCGCTTGACAAGGTCGGGCGTCACCACCGCCAGGATCTGCGGCTTTTCGCCAATCAGCGCGCCCAGCACCACCACGCCACTGCCGATCTTGTCGCGCAGCCAGTCGCCCTGCTCGCGCAGGCGCGCCGGGTCGGGCGCCTCAACGCGCGCGGCCACGAACGGTACGCCATCGTGGCGCTGCACCTGGCCAAGCAGGCCTTCGAGCGCGCCGCGCGCCGACTGCGCGCGCAGCTTGTCGAGGTCGTGCCCTTGCTGCCTCAGGTCGTTCAGCAGTGCGTCGAGCTTGTCGAGCGCTTGGGCGGGCGGCACGCCTAGCCGGGCCGCCAGGTCGCGCAGTGTCGCAGCCTGCGCGTCGGCCCACTGCTCGGCGCCTGCGCCGGTGAGCGCCTCGATCCGCCGAACGCCGCCGGCGACGCTGCTCTCGGCCACGATCCGGAAAAAGCCGATCTCGCCGGTTCGTGCCACGTGCGTGCCGCCGCACAGCTCGCGCGAGCACATGAGGCCGGAGGATCGGGGATCGGGGATGGTAGAATCTTCCAGTATCTCCCCATCGAGGCAGCCGACCGTGACCATGCGCACGCGGTCGCCGTACTTCTCGCCGAACAGCGCCATCGCGCCGCGGTCGATCGCGCGCTGGTAGTCGGTCACCTCCCACTCCACCGGCGTGTCGGCGCGCACCCAGGCATTGATCCGCCGCTCGATCTCGCGCTGCTGCTCGGGCGTCACCTGGCGATTATGCGTAAAGTCGAAGCGCAGCCGCTCGGGCGCCACCAGCGAGCCAGCCTGGGCCGCGTGGCCGCCCAGCACATCGCGCAGCGCGCGGTGCAGCAGGTGCGTTGCGGTGTGGTTGCGCATAATGCTGCGGCGGCGCTCGGCGTCGACGCGCACCTCAACTGTGTCGTGCAGCGCGATCGTGCCGTCCTCGACGGTGCCGTAGTGCACGATCACGCCCGGAATGGGCCGCTGCGTGTCGGAGACGCGCACGCGACCGTTTGGCCCAATCAGCGCCCCGCTGTCGCCCACCTGGCCGCCGCTCTCGGCGTAGAACGGCGTGCGATCGAGCACTAGCTGTACGGCCTGGCCGGCGCTGGCGGCGCTGATCGAGTCGCCGCCGGCCACCAGCGCCAGCACCCGCGCGGCGCCGGCGAAGTGCTCGTAGCCGGTGAACTCGGTCGGCGGCACATCGGCATCGGCCCAGACCTCGGCCTCGGCGCCGCGACGACGCTGGCCCTGATGGTCCAGGACCTGGTGAATGGCGGCACGCCGCCGGAACTGCTGAACGTTCAGGGCACCTGGAGCGGCGCGAACGGAAACTACCATCTGGAATTCAACCTTAGCGGAAGCGACCTCAAGCCCTCTGCGGTCATCGAAGGTGACCGGATGACGGTGATGGTGGACAAATTGGCCGTGGTCTTCGACCGGGAATATTGATCGGCCGTGCCGTTTGCATCATCCACAGCCTGCCAATCCCGGACAGCTGGGCATCTCGTTTACGGTTTTGCGGAAACGGGGACTGTCGAGTTCTGGTTCTGAATCATCTCGAACAGGTTTGGCGCACCCTGATTGGTGGCCGCTATCAACACCGGTTGATCAAAGGCTCCAGCGCGCTGGAGCCTTTGATCAACCGGTGTTGATAGCGGCCACCAATCAGGGTGCGCCAAACCTGTTCGAGATGATTCAGAACCAGAACTCGACAGTCCCCGTTTCCGCAAAACCGTAAACGAGATGCCCAGCTGTCCGGGATTGGCAGGCTGTGGATGATGCAAACGGCACGGCCGATCAATATTCCCGGTCGAAGACCACGGCCAATTTGTCCACCATCACCGTCATCCGGTCACCTTCGATGACCGCAGAGGGCTTGAGGTCGCTTCCGCTAAGGTTGAATTCCAGATGGTAGTTTCCGTTCGCGCCGCTCCAGGTGCCCTGAACGTTCAGCAGTTCCGGCGGCGTGCCGCCATTCACCAGGTCCTGGACCATCAGGGCCAGCGTCGTCGCGGCGCCGAGGCCGAGGTCTGGGCCGATGCCGATGTGCCGCCGACCGAGTTCACCGGCTACGAGCACTTCGCCGGCGCCGCGCGGGTGCTGGCGCTGGTGGCCGGCGGCGACTCGATCAGCGCCGCCAGCGCCGGCCAGGCCGTACAGCTAGTGCTCGATCGCACGCCGTTCTACGCCGAGAGCGGCGGCCAGGTGGGCGACAGCGGGGCGCTGATTGGGCCAAACGGTCGCGTGCGCGTCTCCGACACGCAGCGGCCCATTCCGGGCGTGATCGTGCACTACGGCACCGTCGAGGACGGCACGATCGCGCTGCACGACACAGTTGAGGTGCGCGTCGACGCCGAGCGCCGCCGCAGCATTATGCGCAACCACACCGCAACGCACCTGCTGCACCGCGCGCTGCGCGATGTGCTGGGCGGCCACGCGGCCCAGGCTGGCTCGCTGGTGGCGCCCGAGCGGCTGCGCTTCGACTTTACGCATAATCGCCAGGTGACGCCCGAGCAGCAGCGCGAGATCGAGCGGCGGATCAATGCCTGG
>CALLYN010001002.1 GCA_937858455.1 uncultured Kouleothrix sp. | reverse complement strand
GGGCGGCTTTGCCGCCCCCGAACCCCCACCACGTAACTCGTGTGATATAACGCAGATTGTGAGATAATAGCTTGCCGGTAACAATAGCCTGCGCTCTGCAATCTGCGATCTGCGGTTTGCAATGACTAACCCGTACCTCGAGCCGGCCCGCGTGCGCGCGGCGCTGCGCTCGCTCGATCTGCGGCCTACCCGCGCCATGGGCCAGAACTTCCTGCTCGACGCCGCCGTGCTGGGCGCGATCGTTGGCGCGGCCGAGCTTGTGCCCGCCGATACGGTGGTGGAGGTTGGGCCGGGCCTCGGCGTGCTGACGTGGGAGCTTGTGCGGCGCGCCGGCCGCGTCGTCAGCGTCGAGCTCGACGCGCGCCTGGCCGAGCGGCTGCGCGCTGAGTTTGCGGGCGAGCCGGGCTTCACGCTCGTGCAGGGCGATATCCTGCGCCAATCGCCCGAGCAGCTGCTGCAAAACAGCCAGGAACCAAAAAACGAGAGCCAGCCCAGCCCGGGCGGTTCTCAGTTTCCGGCTCCCGGCCCTCGCTACAAAGTCGTGGCGAACCTGCCCTACGCGATCACTTCAGCGGCCCTGCGCCACTTCCTCGAGGCCGCGCCGCCGCCGGCGCTCATGGTGGTGCTGGTGCAGTGGGAGGTGGCCGAGCGCATCGCGGCCGCGCCCGGCGACATGAGCGTGCTGGCGCACTCGGTGCAGCTGTACGCCGCGCCCGAGGTGATTGCGCGCGTGCCGGCCGCCAGCTTCTTCCCGGCTCCAGCGGTCGACTCGGCCATTCTGCGCCTGCGCATACGCCCGCAGCCCGCCGCCGACGTACCGCCCGCCGCGCTCATGCGGCTGATCAAGGCCGGCTTTTTGCAGGCGCGAAAGAAGCTTGCCAACGCGCTGCCCACCGGGCTGGCGGCCATAGGCACGCCGCTCGATAAGCCGCGCGCGCTGGCCGCGCTGGCCGCCGCCGGTATCGACCCGGATCGGCGCGCCGAGACGCTCTCGCTCGCCGAGTGGGCCAGGCTGTACTCCCAGCTCGAGGGCGCCGGGAGCGAAGAACCCGGCGCTCGGCTGTAGGCTTCAGGCCGCGCGGATCAGGCCACCGCGCCCACATCCTGCTCGGCGCGCTCGGCGGCCGAACCGATGCTGAAGTACTTGGCCTCGGGGTGGTGCACCACGATCGCGGCGGTGCTCTGCTCGGGCACCAGCTGAAAGGCATCGGTGAGCGTTACGCCAATGCGATCGGCCGGCAGAATGCCGAACAGCTTGGCGTGCTCGTCGAGGTCCGGGCAGGCCGGGTAGCCCCACGAGTAGCGCTTGCCCTGCTCGCCCTTCAGCCCCAGGCTCTGGCGCACCACGCGGTTGGTGTACTCGGCTAGCGCTTCGGCCAGCGATACGCTCAGGCCGTGGATGAAGTAGCCGCTGCTGTAGTCGCCGGCCTTCTGAAGCTCCTCGGTCAGGTCGTCGACGCGCGCGCCCATTGTGACGATCTGGAAAGCCGCGACATCGTACTCGCCGCTCTCGGCCGGGCGGAAGTAGTCGGCCAGGCATAGCCGCTCGCGCCCAGGCTGGCGTGGGAACACAAAGCGCGTCAGCTCGCGCGCAGAGCCGAGAGCCAAGAGCCGAGAGCCATGCTCCTTGCCGGTGCTTGAATCCTGGCTCTTGATACTCAGGCTGGCCGGGTCGTAGACAACCAGCTCGTTGCCGTCGGCCTGCGCCGGGAAGTAGCCGTACACCACCTGCGGCTCGAGCCAGCCTTCGCGCTCGGCGGCGCGGATGAGGTCGCGCACCTTCAGCTCAAACCCGGCCTTGAGCTTTTCCCACTCGGCGCCCTTGGCGTTTTTGGCGCCCCACTGCAGCCGGAACAGCGCGTTGCGGTCGAGGCAGTCGACCACGTCCTGCAGCTTGATGCGCTTCACCACCTGCGCGCCCCAGAACGGCGGCGTGGGCACCGGCACGTCGCGGCGCACGGCCGAGCGCGCGGTGTCGCCGCGGGTGGCGCGCCCCAGATCGGCCAGCGCCACGCGCCCGCGCTGCTTCTGGTGCAGCACCTGCGCCGCGTCGCGAATCGTCTGCTCGACGAAGCGCGCGCGCGCCGACGTATTCGAGAGCTTATCCATCGTCTCCAGGCCTTCGAACGCGTCTTTGCAGTAGAACACGCCGGCCGCGTAAGGCTCTTCGTCGGCTACAAACGTGATGCGCTGGCCATACTGCTGGTTGATCGCCGCGCCGCCCACCAGCACCGGGAAGCTCAGCCCGCGCCGGTGCAGCTCCTGCACGCACAGCGGCATCTGCTTCGACGTGCTCACCAGCAGCGCCGAGAGGCCGATCGCGTCGGCGCCAACTTCTACTGCCTTCTCGATGATCGTGTTCAGCGGCACCTGCTTGCCCAGGTCGTACACCGTGTAGCCGTTGTTCGCCAGGATCGTATGCACCAGATTCTTGCCGATGTCGTGCACGTCGCCGTAGACTGTGGCGAGCACCACTTTGCCCTTGGTGGCGCCTTCGAGCTTGTCGAGGTAGCGCTCGAGGTAGGCTACGGTCTTCTTCATCACCTCGGCGCTCTGCAGCACGAATGGCAGGATCAGCTGGCCGGAGCCGAACAGGTCGCCAACTTCTTTCATGGCCGGCAGCAGCACGTTGTTGAGAATGTCGACGGCGGCATCGCCGCGCGGCACCGCGCTAGGCGGTTGAGCGGTTTGCACGTTTGCAGGCTGAACAGTGCTATCGCTGTCACCCGATACTGAACCTGCAACGAGCAACCTGAAATCTTCAACCGATAGGCCCAGCCGTTGCGCCATCAACACATCCACGTCCTCTTCCACGCCTTCTTTCACCCGGTGCACAATCTTCCAGTGCAAGCGCTCGGCCACGCTTAGGCCAGCGGTCGGGTCGGCGCGCGCTGTGGCTACGGCGGCGGCGTTCTGCTCGAAGAACTGGATGAATCGTGCAAGCGCCTCGTCGCGCCGGTCGAAGATCAGGTCTTCGCACAGCTCGCGCTGCTCGGCCGGAATCTCGGCGTAGGGCGTCACGTGGGCCGGGTTGATGATCGCGGTGTCGAGCCCCGCGTCGACGGCGTGCTTCAGGAACACCGAATTGAGCGCGGCGCGGGCGTGCGGCGCGACGCCGAACGACAAATTGCTGACGCCCAGGGTGGTGAAGCAGCCGGGGATATGCTGCTTTACCAGCCGGATGCCCTCGATCGTCTCGATCGCGGCGCGGCGCAGTTCGTCCTGGCCGGTGGTGATCGGGAAGGTCAGCACGTCGAAGATCAGCGACTCGTGCGGCACGCCGTACTCGTCGCGCGCGATCTGGGCGATCCGCCGGGCCACCGCCAGCTTGCGGCCGGCGGTGTGCGCCATCCCGTCCTCGTCGATGGTCATGGCCATCGCGGCCGCGCCGTAGCGCGCTACCAACGGCATGGTGCGGTCGAGCTTCTCGCCGCGGCCGCCCTCGAGCGAGAGCGAGTTGACGATCGCGCGGCCTGGGTAGATCTCGAGCGCGGCCTTGAGCACGTCGGCCTCGGTGGTGTCGATCGCCAACGGCAGCTCGACGTTCATGGTCAGCTTTTTCAGCAGCGCGACCATCTGCTCACGCTCGTCGGCGCGCTCGGTGGTAGCCACGCACACGTCGAGCAGGTGCGCGCCGCCGTCGGCTTGCTCGCGCGCCACGTCGAGCACGCCGTCGTAGTCGTCGTTCAGCAGCAGCCGCTTCACCTTGCGCGAGCCAAGCGTATTGACGCGCTCGCCGATCATTGTGAGCGTCACGTCCTGGCGCAGCGCGGCGGCCTTCACCCCCGACGACACGCTGGGGATGTACTCGACCTGGCGCGCGGCTGGGGCGCGCTCGTAGCCCACGGCCGCGCGTAGCGCCCGGATGTGCGCCGGCCGCGTGCCGCAGCAGCCACCGACGGCGCTCACGCCATACTCGCGCACGAACTCGCCGAGGATGCGCGCGAATGGCTCGGGCTCCATTGGATATACCGTCTCGCCGTCGACCTCGAGCGGCAGCCCGGCGTTGGGGATGCACGAGATCGGCAGCCGCGAGTGCGCGCATAGGTACTGGATGGCCTCGCGCATATGCTCGGGGCCGGTGCTGCAGTTCAGGCCGATCACGTCGACCGGCATTGCCTCGAGCGTCGCGATCACCGCCGGCACCTCGGTGCCCAGCAGCATGCGGCCCGAGAGGTCGAGGAAGATCTGGGCCTGCACGGCCACGTGCGCGCCAGCCTCGTGCTTTGCGCGCCGGATGCCGTCGAGCGCGGCCTTGACCTCGAGAATATCGACGCTGGTCTCGACGAGCAGCACGTCGACGCCACCGGCGATCAGCGCGGCGGCCTGCTCGCGAAAGATCTCCGATAGCTCGTCGAAGGTAATATCCGAGAGCGCCGGGTCGTTCGACGAGGGCAGCTTGCCGGTGGGGCCGATCGAGCCGGCCACGTAGCGCGGCCGGCCGTCCTGGGCGGCGAAGCGCTCGGCGACGCGGCGGGCCAGGCGCGCGGCGGCGATATTCAGCTCGGCGGTGCGATCGGCCAGGCCCCACTCGGCCAGGCGCAGGCGCGTGCTCTGGAAGGTGTTGGTCTCGAGCACGTCGCAGCCGGCCTCCATGAACGAGGTGTGGATCTGCTCGATCACGTCGGGCCGGGCGATCGCCAGGTAGTCGCGGTTGCCGTAGGTGCGCTCGCCGCCGTAATCCTCGGCCGAGAGCCCGAACTGGTCGATGCTCGTGCCCATGGCGCCGTCGAAGATCAGCACGCGCGAGCGTAGCGCCTCGAGATAGGTTGGTTTTGAGCTCATGTGGCTTGACCTCGCCTCAGTGATACCAAATTCGGCCGATCACTTGGTTGATGCTGGGGGTTCGGGGGCGGCTTCGCCGCCCCCGAATTTCTTGTTGGTATGCCCTGCCAGGCTTTGCCGGGCAGGGCATACCAAAAAGAACGTGATCATAACGGAGTTGGTATGAACATGTATGCCTTGGCTTGTTGAACGCAAACAAATACCCTCACGCGCGGGCATGAGGGTTACTACGCTGTCCTCATCTCCCAGCTTGCGCTGTCGGAGTTGGCACCTTCCTTCCGGAGTTTCGAGTGCTGAGTGCTGAGTTAGCCAAGTGCAACTCAAAACTCACGACTGAGAACTTGGGAAGGGGTTGCCGGGGTTTCACAGGGCCGATCCCTCCACCCCTCTTGATGAGCGGTATTCAATTGTTGAGCCGCAGTATAGCAGCCGTCTGGTGGCTTGTCAACGGCGCTGCGCACTTGTCGATCACCTGCGTGGTGTGGCGCCCTGCCCCGCGAGGCCAGCAGGGTACCACACAACCAGAGCTTGGCGGAGCCGGAGCTACCACCAGAATGCGCGGCCGGCCAGCATGCTGCGGATCTGGTCGCAGATCTTATCGGGCTGAATCGGCTTGCTGATGAAGCTGTCGAAGCCGGCATCCTTGGCGCGCAGCCGCGTCTGGTGCATGATATTGGCGGTGATGGCGGCGATATGCGCGCGGGCCGACTGCGGGTGCGCGCGCAGGCGCTTGAGCACCGCGAAACCATCTTCGCCGGGCAGGCCAATGTCGAGCAGCACCAGGTCGATCTGCGGCAGCACCTCGATCAGCTGGATCAGCTTGGCGCCGCTGCCGCGGTGGTAGAAGTGCTTGAAGCCGGCGTGCTTCAGCAGCTCTTCGATCACCAGGTAGGAGTTTGGGTCGTCTTCGACCAGAATAATATAGGCGTTTTCGGGGCGGTCGGGCGGCGCGGTGGGGCGATCGGCGTGTGGCGTAGTTGCCATAGTGTTCCTATCTGCTGAGCGCCGGCTGTGGCTCGCTGGCCAGTGCGCGATGCTCAAGCTGCAGTGGCGTATTCAGCAGCTCCCTGGCCTGGCGCAGGTGCGCGTCGGCCACGGCCGGCAGCGTGAAGCGGAAGGTCGAGCCGCGCCCCAGCGTGCTGGCCACTGTCAGGCGGCCGCCGTGCAGCTCCACCAGCCGCCGGCTGATCGGCAGGCCCAGGCCGGTGCCGCCATAGCGCCGCGAGAGTGTCTCGTCGGCCTGGCGGAACTCCTCGAAGATCAGCTCCAGGTTTTCGGCAGCGATGCCGATGCCAGTATCTTCAACTTCCACCACCACATACCCGCTGTCGGGCGGCTGTTCGCCCTGCGGCGTGTCGGCGGGTGGGGTGTGAAAGGCCGGGTAGACGCGCAGCGTAATGCTGCCGTGCTCGGTAAACTTCACCGCGTTCGAGAGCAGGTTGAGCAGCACCTGGGCCACGCGCATGCGGTCGGCGTACACCAGCGGCAGGTCGCTGGCAAGCTCGGTGCGCAGCGCCAGCGGCTTGCCGTGCGTAAGGCTGCTGGCCGTCACCAGCACCTCGTGCACGATCGGCTCGAGCTGGCTTGGCTCGCGCTGTAGGTCGAGCCGGCCGGCCTCGATCTTGGCGTTGTCGAGAATGTCGTTGAGCAGCTTCAGCAGGTAGTTGCCGGCGTCGTAGATCCGGCCGACATAGTCGTGCTGGTCGGGCGCGAGCGGGCCTTTAAGCTCTTGCTTAAGGATGTACGAGAAGCCGATGATCGCGTTGAGCGGCGTGCGCAGCTCGTGGCTCATATTCGCCACAAACTGCGATTTCATGCGGTTGGCGTACTCGGCGACGGCGCGCGCGTTTTCGAGCTGCTTGTTCGATTCTTGCAGCCGGTGGTTGAGCGAGTCTTGCTCGCGCAGCGCGCGCTGGAGCTGCTTCTCGCTCTCGTACAGCTGGGCCTCGCGGCGCTCGACCTTGTGGTAGCTATCGATCGCCCACTCGACCACGGTGAAGAAGCTGAGCGAGGCCAGCATCGCCACCGCAGCGCTCAGGTAGCCCAGCAGCACGGCGGCGAGGAATGGTAGCTGCCACATCTGGCTGGATTGGCCGTAGCTGATCGCCGCGAGGATCATTGCGGCGATCGCGGCGGTGGCGGCCACAAACCCGGCGCGCGGGCGCAGCAGCACCCCGGCGATGCACACTACCAGCGGCGTGAAGAAGATGAACGGGTTGCTCGCGAGCGGGTAAAAGCCGAAGGTGACGATGATCGCGGCTAGCGCGCCGGCCAGAAACAGCACCACTGCCAGCCGGTAGCGCTTGCGCTTGCGCAGCATGTTCGCAAGCCAGTAGGTGAGCACCAGCACGCCGCCGATCTGCGCGCCCATGCGCATGCTTTCGACGTTGATCAGCCCGGTGGAGAGCAGCACGAGGCCAAACACGCCCATGCTATACAGCAGCGTGACGAACGATTCTTCGCGGAGCGATTGAGTGTACTCTTCGAGGCGCGGCTGGTTGATGCTGGTGTCGCTCATAGTACGCGCGTGTCGGCTAGGCGGCGCCCGCCAGCGCGCAAGCTCGCGGCGTCGGGCGCGATGATACCAGGCCAGGTGTGCCTATGGGCTGTATTGTACGATCGTTCCTATGATTGTGAATAGTTTTCCGGTGACAACTGAATGACAATATTGATATCAACTTCGTTTGACGCTTGTTTTTTTGGTATGCCCTGCCCGGCGAAGCCGGGCAGGGCATACCAAAAAGAAATTCG
>CALLYN010001001.1 GCA_937858455.1 uncultured Kouleothrix sp. | reverse complement strand
CGGCGCTGCTGGCGGCGTGCACCGGCGAGCGCACCGCCAAGGCGCTGGCGGCCGATCTGGGGCGCGCCTACCCGCACGAGCTGGGCGGCGAGCTGGCAGTGTACAAGCTGCTCGATCAGCTCAGCAGCGCCGGCCTGATCAACTGGACGCTGGAGGTGCCGTTTGCGCCGCGGCCCGACCTGGCGCTGCGCGAGCTGCTGGCGCGGATCGAGAACTCGCGCCTGCGCGCCACCGCGCTCGACGCGCTCGACGAGCTGGAGCGCCGGCGCGCCGAGGTTGCCCTCGCCGCAGGCGACGCCGATCGCCTCAACGCGGCCATGGACGCGCTGGAGGCCAGCTTTCAGCGGATCACCGGCGGCGAGGCGACGCGCAAGGCCGGCGCCACCTACGCCGCGCGCACGCTGGTGTACGAAGATTGCCAGCGCGATGTCGATGTCGACCTGGGCGCGCCGCTGCTCGAGGCGCTCGGGCCGCCGCTCGGCCTGCTGCTCGACAGCGCCCGCTGGATCACCCACCAGGCCGCCGCGCTGTACCGGGCGGCG
This sequence comes from uncultured Kouleothrix sp., assembly GCA_937858455.1. Classification (GTDB taxonomy): domain Bacteria; phylum Chloroflexota; class Chloroflexia; order Chloroflexales; family Roseiflexaceae; genus Kouleothrix. The sequence goes on along the minus strand of CALLYN010001001.1, from coordinate 3,433 downwards.
TTCAACACGATCTACGAGGACCTTGCCCACCAGGCTGGATCGGCCGAGGTCGAGCTGTTCCACTTCTGGCAGCAGGTGCAGCAGCGCCTGCACCTGACCGACCAGCCGCGCCTGCGCGACGACGTCAAGCGCATGTTTCAGCAGCGCTGGGCCGAAGTGCTGAACCTGCCGCCCGAGACGACCGAGCACGAGATCGCCTTCTCCAGCGCCGAGCTGGCGCCGCGCGTCGCGGCGGCGTTTGCCGCGCCGGGGCCGGGCTGGATGGGCGCGCGCTACCACAGCCCCGACGTAATGATCGCCGCCGCCAGCGCCGAGGCGATCGGGCGGGGCGAGTACCAGCTGGTGATGGGCGAGCTGCACCTCGGCGGCAACAGCCTGCGCGCCACGCTGTTCGTCGAGCAGCACCCCGCGCCCGAAGAGCTGATCGCCGCCGTCGAGCGCGACCTGCCGGCGCCGCAGGTTGCGCCGATCGCGCCGCGCAACTGGCCCGAGATGACGCTGCGCACCCGCTCGGCGTTTGTCTCCGAGCGCGACTACCAGCTGGCGTTCAGCTACGACGCCTGCGGCCCCAGCCACCCGCGGCGCCTGCCGATCGGCGCGTTTGTGGTGGCGCGCGGCGCGCAAGGGCTGGTGATCCGCACGCGCGACGGCAGCCGGCAGTTCGATATGGTCGAGCTGTTCGCCGAGATCCTGACCATGGAGGTGGCCGACTGCTTTAAGATCCTGAGCCCGCGCAGCTACACGCCGCGCATCACGATCGACCGGCTGATCGTCAGCCGGGCGTGCTGGCAGGTGGCCGCCGCCGACATGGCGTTTGTGGGCGAGAAGCGCGCCGACGCGCGCTTTCTGGCGGTGCGGCGCTGGGCGCGCGGGCTGGGCCTGCCGCGCTGCGTGTTCGTGAAGGTGCCGATCGAGCGCAAGCCGTTCTTCCTGGATTTCGACAGCCCGATCCTCGTGAATATGTTCGTGCGGTATGTGCGGCGGGTGCGCGAGCAGGCCGATGCTACGGCGCGGATCAGCCTGACCGAGATGTGCCCGACCATCGAGGAAAGCTGGCTGGCCGACGCCGAGGGCGCGCACTACACCAGCGAACTGCGCATCGCCGCCGTCGATCGCGGCGTTTGACGCCAAAGGAGCGCGATATGGCTGCCAGCAGTGCGATGGGCCTGCGCCAGCCCGGCCGGGGCATGCGCGCATTTCTGCTGATCTGGGCGGGCCAGCTGATCTCGATCCTGGGCTCGCAGCTCACCGGCTTCGCGCTCGGCGTGTGGGTGTACCAGACCACCGGCTCGGTGACGCAGCTCACGCTGATCTCGTTTTTCGCGTCGATCCCGTTTCTGGCGGTCACGCCGCTGGCCGGGGCGCTTGTCGACCGCTGGAACCTGCGCTGGACAATGCTGCTGGGCGATCTTGGCGGCGCGTTCGCCACGCTGGCCTACCTGGCGCTGCTGGCCAGCGGGCTGCTGCAGATCTGGCATATCTACATTATCGTGGCGATCACGGCCGTGTTTGGCGCGTTTCAGTTTCCGGCGCTGAGCGTCGCCACCACGCTGATTGTGCCGAAAGAGCAGCTTGGCCGCGCGAGTGGCCTGAACCCGCTGGCGCAGGGCATCGCGCAGCTGCTCGGGCCGCTGCTGGCCGGCGTGCTGGTGGCGCTGGTGGGCCTGCCGGGCGTCATCGCGATTGATTTCGCCAGCTGCCTGTTCGCAATCGCTACGCTGCTGGCGGTGCGCATACCCGCGCGCGCGGCCCCGGCCGCCGGGGCGCAGCCGCCCGCGCTGGGCCACGACATGCTGTTTGGCTGGCGCTACATCCTGGCGCGTCCTGGGCTGCTCAGCCTGCTGGTGCTGTTTGCCGTCAGCAACTTCATGACGGCGACGGTGGTGACGCTGGCGAAGCCGCTGATCCTGGCCTTCACCACCCCGGCCGTGCTGGGGCTGATCCTGTCGGTGGCCGGGCTGGGCGTGCTGGCCGGCGGCCTGGCGATGAGCATCTGGGGCGGGCCGCGCCGGCGCGTCGACGGCGTGCTGGCGAGCTTTGCGCTCTCGGGCGTGTGCCTGCTGGCCGGCGGCCTGGCGCCCTCGGCCTGGCTGATCGGCGCCGCCGCGTTTCTTTTCTCGATCGGAACGCCGATTATCGCCGGGTGCAGCCAGGCGATCTGGCAGGTGAAAGTGCCGGCCGAGGTGCAGGGCCGCGTGTTTGCTACGCGCAGCCTGATCGCTATGTCGTCGCTGCCGCTGGCGTTTCTGCTGACCGGGCCGCTGGCTGATTATGTGTTCGAGCCGGCGCTGGCGCCGGGCGGCGCGCTGGCCGGCAGCGTGGGCCGCCTGATCGGCGTAGGCCCGGGGCGCGGCATCGCGCTGCTGTTCATGGCGTTTGGCGCGCTGATGCTGCTGCTGGTGCTGGCGGGCGCGCTGTACCCGCGCCTGCGCAATGTCGAAGACGACCTGCCCGACGCGCGGCCCGAGCCGGCGCGCGCCGCTTCTGCGATGCCCGGTGCGCCCGAGCCGTAGCGGCTCAGTGCTCGTGCGGCGTCTTTCGCCCCCTACCTCCTCCCCTGTCAGAGAAGGGGAAACACATCGCTCGGGAGAGAGGGGAAGGGGCGTGAGGGCCGACATTGCAGGAGCCCTGCGCAGCGCCTCCGATGGTTTGACATACCACAGGCGCTCGCGTATAATTTCGGCAGATTCACCAGTCTCAGGCTATAGATAACCCCCTGTTGCCAACGCCAGGCTCTACGGAGAGTGAGCGTAGCAGCATCGGCACGACCATCAGCCTTCGCATACGCTTCCGCAACATTCCAGGCAGGCGTGCACTGTACCCGTGTTAGTGCCCAGCTCTGTACCGCCGCAGGTGGCCACCCGGCGGCACGGCTGTGCAGCCCTTGTCTGGAAGAACAATGCATGCTGATGAGCCTGGCTCACTCGGACGCCCCAGCCGCTACGGCGACGCTGATCGACCTACTGCGCTGGCGCGCGGCCCAGCAGCCCAACCTGCCGGCCTACTCATTTCTCTCCGATGACGACAGCGCGCCCGAGACGCTGACATTTGCCGCGCTCGACCAGGCGGCCCGCGCGATTGCGGCCACGCTGCGCGAGCACTGCGCCCCCGGCGACCGCGCGCTGCTGCTGTACCCGCCCGGCCTGGGCTACCTGGCCGCGTTCTTCACCTTCCTCAGCACCAATGCCGGGCGTGTAGAGGTACTTACGCATCTTCTCTGTGCTGGCGATGCCACGAGACAAGTAGAGCCGTGGGTTTTCGGCGGCAGGCATGAACACCTTGTTGCCCGGTTTTAATGCCATCAAGCGCGTACGGATTTTCTCCAGCCGCGCAGTGCCGATCACTCCGGCGGCTGTGGCGCTGGCATATTTTACCAGTGCGGATAGCTTCGAGGGCGGAGCAGGGGCGGAAGGCACATACGGCGCGACCTTCT
>CALLYN010001000.1 GCA_937858455.1 uncultured Kouleothrix sp. | reverse complement strand
ACGGCGGACCTGGGTGGATCGAAGTTGTCGATCGCACAACCGGAGACCTACAACGCCGCTTCCGTGCTGGTGGATGGTGACTCGAAGACTTCGATGGTGGCATCGGCCGCTGGTGATGGTGTTTTGACGGTGGCGGTGGATCCGGCTTGGTTGGCAAAGCAGCCGGCGTCGGCGTTCCCGATCACGATTGATCCGACGGTGTCACCGGCGTTGGTTGAGGCAAACTCGTATCCGACACCGGGGCAGGGGTACACGACGATCTCCGACGGCTACGGACGTGTCGGGAACCCTGTCGTTTCGGGCAAGCCGAACCTTCGCTGGCGAAGCACGATCGGATTTGACTACTACTCCGGCGCCGGGAGTCTGTTGGGCAAGCGGGTGACGAGCGCTGTCATGACCTCCACAGTGGCGTCCGGATCTGGGTCGGGCAGCCGGGGTTACTCGGTGTACTGGGCGGATGCGCACAACTACCACGACTCAAACACGCCGCGAACGATGCCTCCGCCGTATCCCTACGGTCACGCATGGTCGGCATTCGCGACGGGCGCATCGCGTGGATCGGCGCGCGCGTGGCCGAGTCGATCTACGCCAGCGTGGCTGGCGCGCCGGGCGAGCCACTAGAGCGAGGTACGCGATGAAGGGCCGCGTGAAAGCCGGAGAAGCCCGCAGGCGGGGCGCCGCGCGCGAGGCCGCGCCGGCCGTGCCTGCACCTGTGCAGGAAGCGCCGCAGCTTGAGAGCGCCGCCGGGCTGAGGCACCACTTCGGCGCGGTCGGCGTCGTGCGAACGATCGAGCAGCCTGAAGCGGAACCTACGGTGCAGCTAGCCCAGCGGCACCAGCTGACAGAGCACAGCGGCCCGGTCATTCAGCGCAAGTTCCGCTTGGCCGAGCCTGAGCGGGAGGACAGCTTCGAATATGTCTGGGTCGAGAACGACCAGGCGCCTCCGGATACAAAACGCTATCGCTGGGGAGGGCGCTTTGTGGACATTGGCGGCAAAAACGAAGCAGACCTGCTTTTTGAGGTAACGGAAGGCAACTGGTACTGCATCGCCAACATGTTTGGCGCCGGCACTCCCAGTCTGTGGCAACCCCACAGCGAATACGATCGGGAGATGCTGCGGCAGGCCGAGGAGAATCTCAGCTCGTTCATGCTGAAGAAGGAGCCGGCGCCGCAGGGTGAGATCGGCAAGATGAACTTTCGCTTCCCGCCCGCGACAGGGGTGCTCTATCACAGCGGGGCGCCGCCCCAGGGATTTGAGCCGCAGCAGCACCCGAATGTGCGGCCGCTGCCCGTCGACGAAAGCACGCTCAGGGCCCGCCAGCTCGACCAGAGGATGGACAACCTTGGGCGAGCACAGCAAGGGCTGCCCACCTCATACGATCAGCGCGCCACGACGGGTACGGGCTACGTCTATATACGAACCCCGCAAGAGCGCACAGGAGTTGACACAGAGTCTCCCGATGACAGGAGCAAGTTTATCTTCAGCGGCCAGAGCGTGGCACAGTCGGGGGTCGGCGAGCAGCAGCTGCACCATATGCGCCAGCGCGCGATCGAGGTTAATCGCCAGCTCCCTGCGCTTCAACAGCTCCAAGAGCAGAGATTTGTCGGCGAGGCCAGGGGCATGAGCCGCGACGCGGGGCAGGTCGCGGCAATGCGTGGCCTCAACGCCGCCGCGTACGCGATGGGCATGCAGGCGCCAAACGCCGGCGCCACCGACTGGGAGTGGCTGCACATTCGCGGAGCGCGGCTTGGCGGCAAGACAAACGCGACGAATCTTGTCGCCGGCACCTCCAGCACAAACTCGCATATGATCCCGTACGAGCACCAGATTCTCGAGCTGTCGAAGATGGCGGATCAGCAGCATCCGCTGTTTGTGTTCTGGACAGTGGCGCATCACGATCGCGTTGGCGTGAGAATCATCATAAGCTGGAAGGCGCCAAACGGGCTCGTCAGAGACGGGCAGGAGAGCAGACCGGCGTGGGGATCCCAGAGCTTCGACCCGGTCAGGGGCGCGATCTACGACCGGCTGGATCGCGACCTGGTATGGACGCCGCAGCTCCAGCCACGGCCGACCTTGCCTCCGGTTCCTCTGTTTGGCGACATGTCGTCGTCGAACTCCGAAGGCTCGGCCATGGATGTGTCGAAATAGGCCAGCTTGTTGCGAGAGAGGGCTGATGAAGACGCACATGCACAGCAAAAAGGGCAGCCAGCACAGGCCGGTGCCGAGCAATGGCGTGCCAGCCCCCGCCTCGGCGCCCGCCAGTGCGCCCGACGTAGCCGCGCCGAGCCACAGCTTCGGCGCAATCGCCGTCACCGCGGCGCCGCAGGGCGCCATCCAGCCCAAGCTCGCCGTCGGCGCCGCCCACGACCCGTACGAAGACGAGGCCGACCGCGTCGCCGGGCAGGTGATGCGCCTGACCGACGCCCAGGTGCAGCGCGTCACGCCTGAGGACGATGAGGACACGATCCGCGCCAAGCCGGATATCCAGCGGCTCACGCCCGACGAGGACGAAGACACGATCCGCGCCAAGCCTGGCGCGCAGCGCACAGCCGAGGGCAGCTTCGATGCCATCGTCTTCGGCGAACAGGATCTTTCGGGCGAGTTCGTGGTCAGCGATGCGGGCAACATCGACATGCCGCTCATCGGTTCGGTCAGCGCCAAGGGCGCCACCGTGACCGATTTCCAGAACCGCGTGGTGACACAGCTCCGCAATGGCTATCTCAACGACCCCAAGGTCTCGGTCGAGGTCCTCAATTACCGGCCGTTCTTCATCACCGGCGAGGTGAAGAACGGCGGCGAATATCCCTACAAGGCCAATCTCACGGTGCAGGATGCGGTGGGCGTGGCGGGCGGCTATTCGTACCGGGCCGACACGACTTACGCCTACATCCGGCGGGCGGGCGAGGACCGCGAGATCAAGGTGTCGCTCAGCGCGCGCGTGCCGATCAACCCCGGCGTGGCGGTAGGCATTGGAAAGCCCTTCCTGCATCACACGATACAGCGCGATTTTCACCGGCAGGCTCACCGGCGGGATGGCACCCGCGATCTCCAGGCCTTTGTACTCCGTAAAAAGTTGTCCCCGGAGATTCTCCGGCTCGAGGCCCCAGTCGGGCGTGTTGGCCGGCGTTCTCCCTGCTTTCAGCGCTTCTTCCTGTACGTCCATGCCTGATTTAATGAATGAACCGCAATCGCCGTGCAGGGTAAAAAAAGGCCCGGGTTTTTTGACCAGCATCCCTGCATGCAGGGCGACGCGCAGGGTGGGGTAGTGCATG
>CALLYN010000999.1 GCA_937858455.1 uncultured Kouleothrix sp. | reverse complement strand
ACATAAAAACACATCACGCCACTGGCCTGCGATTGCTCGCATATAGCAATGGCGTGATGCGTTCGGTAGGCTCCGAACATGAGCTTGGATGACGGCACATCGTGCGAGCACAATCTGGGAGCCTGCGCGATTGAGAGCACGATCGTGGTGCTTCTCCGAGCCGATCCGTAGTTGCTATAAAATATACCCGGCCGTTAAATTTCCAATGAATAATTTTTCTATGCCGTACATATTGCTATTGCGCCACAGCGCCGCGTTCTGCCTTTGGTAATAGCTTTGCGGCTACCGCGCCAATATGAATTGCACAGGCCCAGGGCATAACATTCCGTTGCAATTCCTGCCATTTTTTGCCACTTCCCGCCGCGTAGGCGTACAATTGGCAAGATCTGGCAAGTGCGCGGCCGAAGCCGTCAAAAAGGAGCAGCCGCATGTCGTACGCCTCGATGCTGGCCCGCGTCGAAATCTTCGATGAGCTGGGCCAGGAGCGGCTCGAGCGCATCTCGCAGATCTGCATCGAGCACCGCCTGCGCGAAGGCGATGTCGTGTTCGAGCAGAATGCGCGCAGCGATGGCCTGTACATTATCCTCGGCGGCGCGATCGACATCCAGGTGCAGGCGCCCGGCGCCGCCGCGCCGGCCACGGTGGCACGCCTTAAGCCCGGCCAGTCGTTCGGCGAGGTAGCGCTGGTCGACGAAGGCATTCGCACCGCCACCGCGCGCGTCGGCTCGGCCGAGGCCCGGCTGCTGGCGCTACGCCGCGCCGACCTGATGGAGCTGTGCCGTGAAGATTTCGAGCTGGGCTTCGTGCTGATGCGCAACCTCGCCGCCGACCTGGCGCTGAAGATCCGCCAGACCGACCTGCGCGTGCGGTCGTAGCGCAGCCTACTCCCACTCGATCGTCGAGGGCGGCTTGCTCGAAATGTCGTATACCACCCGGTTCACGCCCTGCACTTCGTTGACGATCCGGCTGCTGACGCGCGCCAGCAGATCCTCGGGCAACCGCGCCCAGTCAGCGGTCATGTAGTCTTCGGTGGTTACGGCGCGCAGCGCGATCACATCAGCATATGTGCGCCCGTCGCCCATAACGCCCACGCTCTGGATCGGCAGCAGCACCGCGAACGCCTGCTGCGTGGCGCGGTACAGCCCGGCCGCGCGCAGCTCGCCGATAAAGATCGCGTCGGCCCTGCGCAGCGTTTCGAGCCGCTGCCAGCTCACCGGGCCGAGCACGCGCACCGCCAGGCCAGGGCCGGGGAATGGGTGGCGCCAGACCCAGTCTTCCGGCAGGCCAAGCTCAAGCCCGGCCGCGCGCACTTCGTCTTTGAACAGGTAGCGCAGCGGCTCGACCAGCTTCAGCCGCATATCGGCCGGCAGCCCGCCGACGTTGTGGTGCGTCTTGATCGTCACGCCCTTCTGGCGGTCTGGCGCTTTGCTCTCGATCACGTCGGGGTAGAGCGTGCCCTGCGCCAGGAAATCGACCGCGCCGATGCGCTGCGCCTCGCGCTCGAAGATCCGCACGAACTTCTCGCCAATGATCTTGCGCTTGCGCTCGGGGTCGGCCACGCCTTCGAGCGCGCCCAGAAACTCTTCGGCCGCGTCGACCGCCACCAGCGGCACGTGCAAGTGCTCACGAAAGGTTTCGACAACCTGCGCGGCCTCGCCCAGCCGCAGCAGCCCGTTGTCGACAAACACGCACGTGAGCTGCTCGCCCACGGCGCGGTGGATCAGCAGCGCCGCCACCGCCGAGTCGACGCCGCCCGAGAGCGCGCAGATCACCCGGCCATCGCCGACCTGGGCTTTGATCCGCTCGATCGCCTCGGCCACAAAGCCGGCGGCCTGCCAGTCGCTGCCACAGCCGCAGATCTCGTGCACGAAATTGCGCAGCAGCTCGCGGCCAAAGCGCGTATGCACCACCTCGGGGTGGAACTGGATGCCATACCAGCGGCGGGCGTCGTCGCCCATGGCCGCGAATGGCGAGTTGGCGCTGTGGGCCAGCGAGCGAAAGCCCGGCGGCATGGCCTCAAGCCGGTCGCCGTGGCTCATCCATACCAGCTGCTGCGGTGGCGTGCCCGCGAACAGCGCGTGGTCGCCGCCGAGCTCGATCGTCGCCGGGCCGAACTCGCGCTCGGCCGGCGGCGCCACCTGGCCGCCCAGGGCGTAGCTCTGCAGCTGCATACCATAGCACACGCCCAGCACCGGCAGCCCGGCGCCCAGCAGCCAGGCCGGCATCTGCGGCGCGCCCGGCTCGTAGACGCTCGACGGCCCGCCCGAGAGGATCACGCCGCGCGGGTTAAGCTGGCGCACCGCCTCCTCCGTGGCGTCGTGCGGCAGCAGCTCGCTATAGACCCCCAGCTCGCGCACGCGCCGCACCAGCAGCTGCGCGGTCTGCCCGCCAAAATCGAGCACAGGCACCGATACTTGTGTCATAATAGGCTTTCTTGAATAAGAAACTGTCTGAAAAGGAGAAGTGCGCGGGCATAGTCCCTCGCGCAGCTCCTTTCTGGCGAGCGGCGACAGATTCGTGGCCACCACCAGTTTCAGCCAGCTTCTAAGTACAACTCTGCCGAGCGAAGGCGGCCGCGTAGGCACGGGAAAGAGCACCGACGTAAGCCTAGCGAACCCGGATTGGAGCTGCATTATAGCATAGGGGGGGCCAATGGAGCTGTACTTCTTGCGCCACGGCGTCGCGGCCGAGACCGCGCCCGACGGCACCGACGCCAGCCGCGCGCTGACGAAAGAGGGCATCGCCAAGATGAAATCGGCGGCGCGCGGGCTGCGCAAGCTCGGCCTGAAGCTCGACGCGCTGCTGAGCAGCCCGCTGACGCGCGCCCACGAGACGGCCGCGATCGTCGGGCGCGAGCTGGGCCTCGAGCCGCAGCTGAGCGACGCACTCGCGCCCGGCTGCGATCTGCCGCGGCTGCTGGCGCTGCTGGGCGAGCACCGCGCCGCCGAGCGGGTGATGCTGGTTGGCCACGAGCCCGATCTCAGCGGCCTGGTGGCCACACTCAGCGGCGGGCGCGTGCTGATGAGAAAAGGCGGCCTGGCCCGCGTCGACGCCGAGGTGCTCGAGGCCGGCGCCGGAACACTGGTGTGGCTGCTGCCGCCGCGCGCCATGCGCGAGGCCGATTAGCACGGCCGCCGGGGCCGCATGAAAAGCGCCGGGCAGCGCCAAATAGCCTGCCGCCAGCGGCCCCTGCCTGTGACCATAACCCACATGCGCCTAGATGCGGCGGCCCACTCGGGCCAGGCCAGGTAAGTACCGCCAGCCTATTGTTGCCTGGCGCGGCACCCCGTACAATAGAACCAGCAAAGCCGCTCGCACATTTCCGACAACCCACTACCGAGAGGCATTCTATGCGAATCATTCCGAACCAGCCGCGCCTGCGGCTGGTGGCGCTGGCGTGCTGGATCGTCGGCTGCTGGTGCCTGGTCGAGGGCGCGCGCCTGCTGGCGATGCCGCCAATCAGCCGGCTGCTGGCGCTTGGCGTCGTGCTGCTTGGGCTGCTGGCGCTGGCCACCGGCGTGGCATTCTGGCTGATCGGCACCGACCAGCGCGCCGGCATCACCTTCGATACCAAAGGCATACTGCTGAACCTGGGCCACTCGTCGGCATTCGTCGGCTGGGGAAATATTCGCCGCATCGGGGTGACGCGCCAGCGCGCGAGCGTGCTCTCGATCGGCAGCCCGCGCCAGCTCGGCATCGCGCTGCTCGACACCGAGCAGTACGTGCAGAGCTACGAGGCGCGCCTGCCGGCGGCGCGCGGGCCACTCTCGGGCGCGCTGCATATCATCCACTGGCTGCTGCACCGCTCGGCGCCGGCCGACGATCACGCGCTGCGGGGTGCGCTGGCGGCCTGCCGCGCCCGCACCGGCTACGACTTGCTCATCCCCGAGGCCCTGCTGGGCCGCTCGGCCGAAGAGTTTGCCGCGCTGCTCGACCGCTACTGGCAGCGCTCGGGCATGCACGGCTGAGCGATCTTGGGCTGGCGGCGTATCGTTTTCCGCCGCGCGCAGAGCGCCGCAGCGCACGCCACGGCTGGGGCGCTGCTTTCGGCAAAAAAAAGTGGGGATGCTGCCGCGTGACGCGCGGCAGCATCCCCACAAACGATCGGCGCACGCTTGGATCAGGAAGCCAGCATGCTGCGCAGCTCGGGGTTGCGGCTCAGGCGGCCGAGCACATTGCGCTTCACGTTATACACGTCGTTGATGCTCTGAAACAGATCCTGGCGATCCTGAAAGATATCGAGCGGCTTCATCCCCAGCACGTACGAGCGGAACACCACCACGCGCTCGGCCTCGCTGTGCAGCTGGGTGTTGATATAGCTCCAGAACTCCTCGCAGTACACCCGTTCCATGGCTTCCTCGTCCGGTGCTGTCTGGGGGGCGTGGCCGGTGGGCAGCGCCTCTTCCGGCAACATCTCGGCCCACGATTGGGCGCGGACGCTATCTATTACGACTGAGCCCGAGCAAAGTTGCAAGTAGTGCAGCAGCGACGAGAGCGTCGGGAACTGGTCGAACCGCTCGCTGATCGCCTTCCAGAACTTGGTGAATGCCGCGCCCACAAAATACTCGCTGCTCTCGCCACTGCTGGTGAACGCGCCACTGCGGCGCACCCAGCTCTCGACCAGCGGGCTATAGTGGGTGTAGATATGCTCCCAGGCGACGTCGTTATGCTCGACGATCGCGCGGCGAAACAGCTCGTAGGCGAAGCGCGTGTCGTGCTGGATGCCGCGGTAGAATCGCTCGCTCTCGGCGAGGCAGTGCCGAAGCA
>CALLYN010000998.1 GCA_937858455.1 uncultured Kouleothrix sp. | reverse complement strand
CCGGCAAAGCCGGGCGCCGCACAAGAAAACACAAGTAATCAAACGGAGTTGGTATCACCAGGCGGAGCGAGAGCTGGGAGCATGCACGTAGCCTTGGAGTGCGCGCTTGCCCGGCGCGCTGCGAAGATGCGACCGCCGCACGTCTGTGCTATACTTCACTCTTGGCTAGAGAAAAGGAGCATCGCAATGTCAAAGTTTGTCGCAATCATGTCTATGTCACTCGACGGCTACGTCGCCGACCGGAACGACGGCGTAGGCGAAGTGTTCGACTGGTACTTCAGTTCGGGGGACGTCGAGTTCAACGCCGGAGGAGCGGACCCCATGACCTTCAAGGTGTCCGAGCCGAGCGCCGAGCACCTGCGCGGGCTCTGGTCGGAACTTGGCGCCGTGCTCACCGGCCGGCGCACGTTCGACAAGGCCGGAGGCTGGGGCGGAAACCACGCCTGGGGGCCGGCGTTTGTTCTGACTCACGACATCCCCACCGGATGGCCACGGCCCAACTCGACGGTTCACTTCGTGACCGACGGCATCGAGAGCGCCGCGAGGCAGGCCAAAGCCGCCGCCGCCGGGAAGGCTGTCGGGGTTCACGGCGCCGACACCATCCAGCAGCTGCTGAATGCCGGGCTGCTCGACGAAATCAGCGTCGACATCGCGGCGGTTCTTCTTGGCTCCGGAGTTCGGCTGTTCGACCACCTCGCCGGCACGCCGGCCATCCTCGGCAGCCCGACGGTGATCTCCGGCGTTGGCGTGACCCACCTGCGCTACCCGGTACGCAAAGCATAATGCTTTCCGTCTGATCACCTTCTTTCTGCGCTCTGACCATAGGCGCGGGCTTCGCCGGCCTGCGCCAGGCGCCAGGCGTCCCAGGCGAGCAGCAGCACCAGCAGACCGGCCATCAGCGCGAGCTGCCACAGCACCACCTGGTGCAGCGTCTCGTGGCGGGCGTAGAGCAGCGCGGCCTGCGCCAGCCCGCCCAGCAACATGAGGTAGCCGCCGGTGCGCTGGCCGAGCGCCAGGCGGTAGCTGGCGATCACATTCGCCAGCGCATACAGCGCGGTCGCGCCGGTGTAGTGCGCCAGCAGCGGCGCCACCGCCACGAAGGGCGCGCCGAACAGCCCGCGCACGATCGCGGGCGCCGCGATGAACGCGATCACAAGTGCCTGGATGATCGAAATCAGATCGGTCGGGATCGACGCCACGCTCTGCATCTTGGTCGCTCCGGCGCGCAGGATACCGAACAACAACGAAGCGGCCACCACGCCGAAGGGGTGGCTCTTGCCCAGCAGCGCGAGCGCGATCGCATCGAAGCCGAGGCCGCCGCT
>CALLYN010000997.1 GCA_937858455.1 uncultured Kouleothrix sp. | reverse complement strand
GCGTGGGCGTAAAACCGGTAGACAAATTCAAACTCAACACAGGCTCTTTGGCCGATGGAATCAAGGCGCTGGTAAACACGCCCGCGCTAAAAGAAAACGCCGCGCGGCTGGGCCAACTCATCCGCCAGGAAGATGGCGTTGGCGCGGCGATTGAGTGCATTGAGCGCGGGCTATTTGCCCAATAACTTCAACATCCGGTCTGGGTAATCTGTGTTCACCCCATCCACGCCCAGCGCTGTACTGCGTTCTTCTATGAGGGCAAGGCTGCCGCTGGCGCTAACCGCAGTCGCAGCAACATCGGCCGATTGGATGGCCACTGTAGGCGCTGCGGTGTCCTCGCTACTCGCGGTACTGCTGCCGGCCGCAGCGATCGAGCGGCTGGTGGCGCCATTTCTCGGCGGCGACGACCCGCTGTTCGGCACACGCTTCACCGGCGATCTCGCCAGCTTCTTCGACGCCGAGCGGCTGGCCGCGCTCGCGCCCGACCCGGCCGCCGACCTGAGCATTGTGTACGGCTGCGGCGCGGCGCTGGCCGGCTGGGATGGCCCGCTCATCTACGCCGACCTGCCGAAAAACGAGCTGCAGTTTCGCGCGCGCGCCGGCAGCGTGGCCAACCTTGGCTGCGCTGCCCCCGGCGACCACAAGCGCATGTACAAGCGCTTCTACTTCGTCGACTGGCCGGCGCTGAACCGCCACAAAGCCAGCCTGGTCGCGCGCGTCGGCCTGCTTGTCGATGCGCAGCGCCCCGCCGAGCCGGCCAGCCTGTCCGGCGAGAGCTTCCGCGCGGCGCTGGGCCAGATGAGCCGCAGCCTGTTTCGCGTGCGCCCGTGGTTCGAGCCGGGGCCGTGGGGCGGCCAGTGGATCAAGCGGCATATCGCCGGGCTGGCGCAGGACGTGCCGAACTACGCCTGGAGCTTCGAGCTGATCGTGCCCGAGAACGGGCTGCTGTTCGCCAGCGACGGCAACCTGCTCGAAGCCTCGTTCGACTGGCTGATGTTCCACGATCACCGCGCGGTGCTTGGCGCGGCGGCCGGGCGCTTCGGCTACGATTTCCCGATCCGCTTCGACTTCCTCGACACTGTCGGCGGCGGCAATCTCTCACTGCAGTGCCACCCGCGCCCCGAGTACGCGCTGCGCGAGTTCGGCGAGCCGTTCACGCAGGACGAAACCTACTACATCCTCGACTGCGAGCCGGGGGCGCGCGTGTTCCTGGGCTTTCAGGAAGACATCGATCCGCCAGCCTTCCGCGCCGCGCTCGAGCGCAGCTATGCCGAAGCCAGCCCGGTCGAGGTCGAGCGCTTTGTGCAGAGCCACCCGGCCGCGCGCGGCGACCTGTTTCTGATCCCCAGCGGCACGATCCACTGCTCGGGCGCCGGCAGCCTGGTGCTCGAGATCAGCGCCACGCCGTATATCTTCACCTTCAAGATGTACGACTGGCTGCGGCTCGACCTGGATGGCCGGCCGCGCCCGCTGAATATCGCGCGGGCGTTTGAGAACCTGGCCTTCGAGCGGCGCGGCGCGCGCGTGCGCGATGAGCTGATCGCCCGGCCGGCGACGCTGGCCGAAGGGCCGGGCTGGCGCGTGGTGCACCTCCCTACGCACCCGGCGCAGTTCTATGATGTGCACCGGCTTGAGTTCGAGCAGGCGATCGAGGTGGCGACCGAGGATGCCTGCCATGTGCTGAGCCTAGTGGAAGGCAGCGCGATACTCGTCGAGACGGCCGGCGGCGCTCGCGGGCGCTTCAGCCACGCCGAAACGTTTGTGGTATCGGCGGCGGCCGGCAGCTACCGCATCCGCAACCTCGGCGGCGGTGTCGCGAAGGTCGTGAAGGCGTTTGTGAAGCCGTAGGCACGCATCCAACAGAAAGCAGCAGCCCCATGAGCGAACTGAGCCCCGGCCACATCCTGGCGCTCGACATCGGCGGCAGCCACGCTGTGGCCGCGGTGGTGAGCCAGCACGACCGCGCGATCGTCGAGGCGTCGCGGGCGCGGCGCGCGACGCAGCCCGACGCCCCG
>CALLYN010000996.1 GCA_937858455.1 uncultured Kouleothrix sp. | reverse complement strand
TCGGCGACACCGGCAAGATTGCCACGCCCGCCGAGCCGGCCACCGAGGCGCCCGATGGTGCGACTGAGCCGGCCGGCGCCGAGCTGCCCGAGCCGCCGACGCTGAGCGTGCAGCTGCTGGGAGGCTTCCGCGTGACGCTGAACGGCCAGGCAGTGGAAAGCTGGCCGAGCGGCCGTGGGCGCGCGGTGTTCAAATACCTGCTGGCGCACCGCGAGCGCTCGCTGCCGCGCGATACGATCATGGAGACATTCTGGCCCGACGCGGCGCCCGAGTCGGCGCGCAACAGCCTGAACGTTGCGCTGCACGGCCTGCGCCAGGCGCTCAAGGCCGTAGCCGATACGCCGGTGGTGGTGTTCCAGAATGGCGCCTACCACGTGAGCCCCGAGCTGCGGGTGTGGATCGATGTCGAGGAGTTTAAGCGCCGGGTGCAGGCCGGCCGCCGCCTCGAAGACGCCGGCAGCCTCGGCGCGGCCGCAGCCGAGTACGAGCAGGCCGCCGCGCTGTACCAGGGCGATTTCATGGGCGACGACCTGTACGACGACTGGCCGGTGCTGCCGCGCGAGCGGCTGCGCGTGGCCTACCTCGACACGCTCGATCGCCTCAGCACGATCTACTTCGGCCAGAGCCAGTACGCCGCCTGCGTGACGCTGTGCCAGCAGATCCTGGCGCACGACCGCTGCCGCGAAGACGCGCACTGCCGGCTGATGTGCTGCTATAGCCGCCAGGGCCAGCACCACCTGGCGCTGCGCCAGTACCAGCTGTGCGCCGAGGCGCTGCGCGCCGAGCTGGACGTGGCGCCCGCCCCCAACACCACCCAGCTCTACGAGCGCCTTCGCCGCCACGAGCAGGTGTAGCCTCACGCTTCGCTTGTGCGGGCGGGATAGAATCCCGCCCTACGCGCTCTTATACGCTTTTCGCGTGATCACGTATAGTTCGTGTTGCACTGCGTGGCGAAGCCACGCAGTGCAACACAAAAAGAAATCCGGGGGCGGCGAAGCCGCCCCCGAACCCCCACCAATTCACCTTTGGCCTCTGTATGCAATATATCCCGCCCTACGCACTTTCGTGCCCCTGTGCGGGTGGGATATACCGTGCCACGATGCCCGCCGGTGGCCGGCAAACGGCCATAATTAAACGACGACAATTTCAGTTTTAGGGCATGCTCGTGAGCGAAAACGCTCTGATCTTGGAATTATCCTGGTTCTGCCAAAGAATAATGTTTAATCTGCGTAAAAGCATGCGTAGAGCGCAAAATAACCATAATTTCAGTGCAAAATACCTCTTATTTAAGCATGCGATATAGCGGCGCTTAAGCGCCCGGTGCTACAGTAGCGCCGTGCCGACCGATGAGCGGGCCCCTCGGAGGCGGCGAGACAAACAGGCGGTGGCGCCAGGCCACTCGCGACATTTATGAAAGGGGAAATCAATCATGGCTATCGCTGAGCAAGAGCTGACTGTCAAAGCGAATCGCGTTGGTCTCGAGGGTGCAATGGCGACCACGCCCGAAGGCAAGCAGGTGCCGGTTTCCGCCGACATCCTGGCCAAGGCCCAGAGCGTGATCGATGGCTACACCGCCACCATGACCGAGCGCGCCAACGCCTATATCGAGCGCCGCGCCCAGGGTATCGGCGAGGAGCAGTCGGGCAGCTATAACGCCTTCGACCTGGCGGTGCTCTCGCCAATCCAGTTCGTGGCCACCCCGCCCTACCTGCCGCACAAAGTCATCGCCGGCGGCGAGCTGACGCTGGTGCTGGCGTACATGTGGACGAACCCGACCGTGGATGTCGCCAACGGCTTCCTGAACCCGGCGTCGCTCCAGCTTGGCGGCCGGCCCTACCGCGTGCGCTTCGAGCAGGTCGACCTGACCAACGTCACGAACGGGCCTGACTTCGCGATCATCAACACGTTCGGCCCGATCGCGCCGATGCTGACGGTGCTGCCCTGGTTCTTCATCGCGCCGAACCCCGGCGTGAACCCGCGGCTGATGGAGCTGAACGTGACCGCCGACGTCACCTTCCCGCTGCAACCGTGGGCGGCCTTCGCCACCAACCACTTCGACCTCGACAACGACCCGGCGTTCCTGGGCATCCCCGGCACCGGGCCGGGCTGGCGGCACGGCCAGCCGCTGCGCTACCTGGTATACCCGAAGTAGTGCCGGCCGACGCATCGTAACGAGCTGGCCCCAGTGCGAGCGGTCGCGCTGGGGCCAGTTTGCATCAGTAAGATAGAACTTACGCAGTTGCGTGCTTCGGCTTCCTCACGGTACGAGATTGAGCCTGCGGCAGCATGGTATGTGTTGATCTTCTGTGTCCATTTTCCGCGCGGAGCGCGGAAAATGGACACGATACGGAGAAGAGTACCGCTCTGCCGAAGGCTGAGTGCGCCAACTGCTTAAGCCCTAATAAAAAAGGAAACAGCTATGGGTCGCGAACTCGATCGACGCGATCAGCGTCGCAATAATGCTACTCCGGCCCGCCAGGACGCCCTGCGCACGCTCGCCGACGAGGCGCGCCTGCCGGGCGATGGTGGCCTCGGCATCGCCGGCTTTGATGCCGGCACCGGCAACCCCGCCGCGCTGAGCGCCAGCGATGGCCGCCGCGAGCAGGGCAACTACATCCAGCGCGCGCTCGAGCTGGTGCAGCATCCGCAGGTGCACCGGGTGCTGGGCTTTGGCGCCGAGCAGGCCGCCGAGTACCTACCCGACCCGCACGTGCAGACGGCCAGCAGCGGCGCGGTGGCGGTGCACCTTCAGCAGCTGTATAAAGGCATCCCGATCTTTCAGGCCAACCAGGCCGTGCGCTTCACGCCCGACGGCGCGCTGCAAGGCACAGTTGGCCAGCCCACGGCGATCACCGGCGAGCGCTCGGCTACGCCGCGCATTGGCGTGCGCGAGGCAGTGCGCCGCGCCGCCGCGCACGTGGCCGTGCCCGACCCCGACGAGTACGGCGAGATCGACCAGTTCGGCCAGCCGCTGCCGGTCGAGCCGGTTGACCTCAGCGGCTTCGAACCGCAGGTAACCGCGAGCTTCGCCGATAAGCCCGAGCGCCTCACTACCCTGGCGCCTGGGCCGTTCGCCGAGCCGATCAGAGCCCAGCTGATCTGGTTCGACCTCGACGGCGACCTGCGGCTGTGCTGGGAGACGATCATCACCATGCCGCGCCGCCACGGCCAGTTTCGCACGTTTGTCGACGCCGGCACCGGCGAGATCCTGTACTGCCGCCAGCTCATGGCGGCGGTCGCGGCGCGCGGCCGTGTCTATACCCTCGACGGCGCGGGCAACCGCAGCATGATCAATTTCCCGCGCGCCCTGGCCGACTACCGCATCCCCATACCCGCCGACCTGCCCGGCGGCTTCCCCGATGCCTGGGTTTCCGGCAGCCAGACCGCCGGCAACTGCGCGTACGCGCATCTCGAAGAAGGCGGCCCGCCCAGCGCCGGCACGCTTCAGGGCGGCAGCGTCACCTTCGACCCGGCCAACGCGCAGGGCGACGATCAGAAGGTGCTGAATCTGTTCTACCTGAACTGCTACATGCACGATTTCTTCTACATGCTTGGCTTCCGCGAGCACGACGGCAACTTCCAGCAAGACAACTTCGGGCGCGGCGGGGTTGCCTCCGACCGTGTCGACGCACAAGTGTACCCCGGCGCAGTCTGGGGCACTGCGAATATGTATACGCCGGCCGATGGCACAAGCCCGGTGATGAGCATGGGCGTAGCGGCGAGCGGCCGCCACACCGCGCTCGACTCAAGCGTGGTGTTCCACGAGTACACCCACGGCGTCACCAACCGGCTGGTGGGCGGGCCAATGAATGTGCGCGCGCTCGACGCCGACCAGTCGGTGGCCATGGGCGAGGGCTGGGGCGACTACATCGCCTGCACGATCAACGATACCACGGTGGTGGGCGCCTGGGTGATGAACCAGAGCGGCGGCTTTCGCCTGTACCCCTACGACGGCAACTTCCCCGACGACTTTGGCATGCTCGGCACCGGCCGCTACACCAAGCCGCACAACAACGGCGAGATCTGGTGCGCCGCGCTGATGGAGATGAACCGCCAGATCGGCGACCGCCTGCACGATGTCCAGCGCGGCAAGCACCTCGGCCTGAAGCTGGTGGTCGACGCGCTGAAGCTGTCGCCCGCCAACCCCGGCTTTCTAGCTATGCGCGACGCGATCCTCGCCGCGCTCGACCACATGCGCGCCGCCGGGCAGCTGACGCCGGCCGAGGCCGCGCAGGTGCTGCGCGCGGTGTGGGTGGCGTTCGCAAAGTTCGGCATGGGCCTGCACGCCTGCTCGAACGGCGCCACGCTGTTCGGCATTGTCGGCGACAAAACCGTGCCGCCGCTCGACGACACGCCACCGCCCGCGCCGCAGCCATCCGACATCCACGGCGAGTCGCGGCCGGGGCTGGCCATCCCCGACAACGACCCGGCCGGCGTGGCCGATACGATCAGCGTCGCGCAGGCCGGCGCGGTAGGCCAGATCCGCGTGGCCGTCGATATCGCCCACAGCTACATCGGCGACCTGCAGGTGGCGCTGCTGGCGCCGTCGGGCGCGACGGCCGTGCTGCACGACCGCGAGGACGGCCGCACGCAGAACCTGGCGCGCACGTACACCAGCGCCAACAGCCCGGCGCTCGAGGCGCTGGCCGGCGTGGCAACGCGGGGCGACTGGACGCTGCGCGTTGCCGACCTGGAGGCCGAGGATACCGGGACGCTACGCGGCTGGAGCATCGACATCGGCCTGGCCGCAGGCGTGGCCGCCGCGCCGCAGGCGCTCGACGGCGGCGGCAGCTACGACGATTTCAAGCGCATCCACGGCATCGCTGCGGCGATGGAGCGCCGGCTGCACGCCGCCGGCATTCGCACCTACGCCGATCTGGCTGCCTATACCCCGCAGACGCTGGTGGCAAAGCTCGAGCTGAACGGCGTGATGGCCAGAAATGTTGAGCGCAACCAGTGGATCGAGCAGGCGCACGCGCTGGCGGGCGTCGCGCACCCTCAGCCCGCCGCCGAGGCCGCGCCGCTGGGTGCGGCCGCCAGCGACGATAGCCCGAGCGGGCGGCAACACTACGCGACGTTTATCGTCGAGCTGCTGCTGGGCGAAGAAAGCGAGGTGCGGCGCACGCGCGTGAAGCACGTGCAGGAAGGCGAGCAGGGCGTGTGGGCCGGCTGGGAGGACGGCCGGCTGGTGAGCTTTTTCGTCGAGCACGCCGCGCTGCGCCCGGCCGAGCAGGCGGCGGCGCAGCTCGCGGGCGAGCTGGAGGTCGAAGTCGGCGCGATCGAGGTGACGGCAATCGAGGAGCCGGGTGGGCGCAACACCCGGCTGCAGGCCGAGATCGGCTTCCAGCTGGCGGGGGCCGGCGCGCGTGCGGCGGCGAAAGCCGGCGGCAGCTACCTGGTGCACATGCTGGCCTACCTGATCGCCAGCGGCGATACGATTGTGCTGGCTGCGGCGCAGGGCCAGCTGGCGCCGGGCCGCCTGAGCTACACCCGCGCCGTCGAGTTCGCGCCGCCCAACGCCGGGCACTACCAGCTGCTGGGCGCGGTGGTGCTCTCGGAGCACGAGCTTGCCGGCGCGGCGGTCGGGCCGAAGCTGCGGGTTATTCCGTAGCCGCGCGCCGCGCGGCTACAGCGGCTGGTTCCACAGGTCGTCGAGGCCAGCTTCGTGGAACCAGCGCACCCACGGGCGCAGCCCCTCGGCCGACCAGTCGCCGCCGATGTCGGCCATGTCGGCGCCACCTGGCTGGCTGCCGGCCGCTGCCCGCTCGGGCTGCGGCGCGCGGCTGGCCGAGTGGATCGCGCGGATATCGCCGGCGATCAGCACCTGCTTCTCGTAGGCTGGCTGCCAGCGCAGCAGCAGGCGCCGGCCGCATGTCGGGCACAGCCACTCTTCGGCGCCCGAGGCGTGCATATGCACGAGCCGTAGCTGATGAGATTGCGAAAGTTCCATGGCACTTGGTCCTTGGTGTGTGTTTGTATAGGCTGTTTGAAAAGGGTGTGTTGGCGGGGCGAAGTCGCTCCAATGCTCAGTTGTGCTGGCGGGTCGCGGCCACGTTCGCCGCCGCGGCCCGCTAGAAAGCGATGTACGAGAGGCATAGCCCCGCGCACTCCTGCTTTTCAAACAGGCTTTTGGCATCAACCGGCGCGCATTATAGCACGCGCCGGTTGCTGTGCTGGTAGCAACATGGGTGCCAAAGTGTAGCAAACCACCCCGGCCGCGCTAGCGGAGCGCCCTCACGAACTGCACGCGATCCTGGCCGCGGCCGTCGTAGTCGAGCGTGCAGGGCACGCCGCCGCGCTCGCCATTGGCGTGCTCGGCCGTGAAGCCCATGCGCGTATGGAATGCGATCGACGCGGCGTTGACCGGCGCGGTGACGCAGTGGACGCTCGTGCAGCCGCGCGCCAGCGCTGCGGTGAAAAAGTGCTCGTAGAGCCGCCGCCCCAGCCCGTGGCCGCGCTGCGCCGGGCTGACGCCGACGAAGTGGATGTACGCCTGCTCGGGGTAGCTCTGCGAGACGAACCCGGCCAGAAACGCGACCGGCGCGCCGCCCGCCTCGACCGCGAAGCTGGTGTCGCGAAAGTGTACGAAGAATAGCTTCGGCAGCATATCGGCCATCTGCCGGCCGCCCCACCAGTCGTTGATCACCGCGATGATCGGCGCGTAGTCGCGCGCTTCGAGGTTGCGAATCTGCATGGCTGGCTCCTTCGGCTAATCGCCGGCGTCGATCCCCCGGCCCTCGGCGGCGCGCACCAGCCGATCCCAGATCGCCAGCCCAAGCCCGGCGCGCCCAACCCCGCGCG
>CALLYN010000995.1 GCA_937858455.1 uncultured Kouleothrix sp. | reverse complement strand
CGACGGCCCGGCCGGGCCGGGCGACCCGATCATGCCGGCGGTGCCCTTCGCCGACGGCACGCTGCAGTGCTTTGCGCGCGCCTGCCTGCGCTTCAGCCCTGGCGGCGTGCAGCCGCTGCCACTCGGCGAGCTGATCAGCCTTGCCGACGCGGGCCTGCAGCCCACCGGCGCAGGCGCGCCCGGCACGGTCAGCGCCGGCTTCCAGGCGCTCTGGCAGGCCAGCGGCGGGGACGAGCAGCTTGGCCCGGCGATTGGCGGCGAGCTGATCCGCGGCGACAAAGTGGTGCAGTACACGCGCTACGCCCGGCTCGAGCGGCCGCTCGCGGGCGGGGCGGCCCGGCTGGCGCGCCTGGGCGATGAATTTCTACGGCTGCCGGGCGGCGGGCCGTACCGCTGGCCAGAATACCCGCCCGCACCTAACTAAACCCGCCAAAGTAGCCCATCAGGCTATCGCGCGCGGCGTCGAGCATGCTCAGGTTATCGGTTTCGCGCAGCTTCACGCCCAGCGCGACGGCGATTGGCTTGAGCAGCGCCACCACCTCGGGCGAGGCGACACGCAGCTCTTTTGGCAGCGCGCCAGCCATCTCGAGCATATCAAGAACGTGCTTTTGAAACCCGGCCTGGTAGTTCTGCGGCCCCGAAAGGTACGGCTGCAAAACCATGCCGCTGCGGTGATCGACTACCATCGCCATAAACGGGTAGTACGGCCGCTCGCCGCGCTGCTCCTGGATGGGCGTCGGGGCCGGAAACAGGTCGACTTCCCAGATCTGCTGGCCGGCGCGCAGCCGCTGCTTGATCTGCTGGAGGCGCGGGCGATCGAGCGGCGGCAGCTCGGTTTCCCTTGCAACGAACCTAGCCGGCTCCTGCCAGGCGTCGCTCCACACCAGCCCCTCGGCGCCGCGCTTGGCTACGCGCACCAGCAGCTTCCCCGGCATTGGCGAGCTGAGCAGCTCGGGGTTCTCGGCCAGGCGCTGCGCCACATCTACCGACTGCTCGAGTGCCAACGCGAGAAAGCGTGCGTCGGCGGCGGTGATATACCACGGCAGCAGGCCCGGATCGTGGCTGCGGAACTGGGGCCAGGCGCTGCGCCCGCGAAACTTCAGCTCAAGCTGCTTGATCACGCCGAGATCGCGCTTGTCGAGGTACGCGCGGTCTTCGAACGAGGCCATCAGGCACTTCTGCGAAAAGATTACGTCGAGCGGGTTGGGCTCGGGGCCGAGCGCGCCCGACTGCAGCGCCATGTAGCCTGCCAGCCCCTCGGTGCCGCGATACACCCCGAGCGCGAAATGCTCGCCGAGGTTGCCCATCACGCAGCAGTAGCCCACCTCGCCATCTTCGGGATTCTGCACGCCAAACAGGTCGGAGTCGTACATCCACTCCCACGGCGCCACGGCCTTGAATGCCACAGCAGCCTGAAACAGCGCCCGCCATTCCTCGGTGGAAGGTTCTTGTTGAAGCATTGCCTCTCGCTTTCAGCCGCCGCGCTGGGCCGTCTTTTCAACCGCAGCCATGGGCGAAGCCGCGTGATGGTGCGCGTACCTGCCGCGTAGCGCATACCAGCGCACCCGCAGCACGTCGAGCAAATTGCGCCACGAGTCGCGCAGCGGGTTTACCTTGGTCTCGGTGCCATAGCGCCAGATCACCGGCACCTCGGCGATCGGGTAGCCCTGCCGCCGCGCCAGAAACAGCAGCTCGACATCGTACGCCGTGACGGCGGCGCCCTGCACGCGCGGGGCGTGCTCGCCGTAGATCTGCACGCGCCCGAACAGATCGCGCGCCACGAGGCCGCGCAGCGCCTTGAACCCGCACTGCGTATCCTGGATGCCGCCAATCGCCACCACCCGCACGATCAGGTTGAACACCCGGCCCATCAGGTGCCGATACCATGGCTCGCCCAGCCGGCGCGCGCCCAGGCCCTCGCGCGAGCCGATGGCCACGTCGTAGCCGCGATTGAGCCACTCGTGCAGCTTGGGCCACTCTTCGATCGGCACCGCCAGGTCGGCGTCGCACAGCAGCAGGTATTCGCCGGTGGCCGCCAGCGCCCCCGCCCGCACCGCAAAGCCTTTGCCGCGATGATCGAGCGAGAGCAGCCGCAGGCACGGGTGGTTGCGCGCCATCCGCTCGACCAGCGCGGCCGTGCCGTCGGTGCTGCCGTCGTCGGCCACCAGCACCTCCGAGGCGTAGCTCTGCCGCTCGAGGTACGCGAGTATCTGCGCCAGGGTATCGGGCAGGCGCGCCTCTTCGTTGTAGGCCGGTACCACTACCGAGAGCAGCGGCGCATCAGGCGGAAGGCTCACAATGCACTCCTTACAATGTCAGCGTCGGCGCCAGCGCCGGCGCGGCCGAGCGAGAGAAGCGTTGCCGGCGCTTGCGCACAAAGCGCGGCAGCGCCAGCAAGCCGGCTGCCTGGCCGCGCAGCCGCGCGCGCGCGGCCTCTTCGCGCACATGCCACAGCGCCGCGAGCGTGAAGCTCAGCTGGGCGCGCACAAACGCTGCCAGGTGCTTGCGCACCAGTGCGGCCGGCATGTTCTTAGCCCACACCAGGATGAAGTTGCGCCCGCAGTAGTAGCTCGCCAGCTTGCCCCCGCCAGTGGCGCTAAGCCGGTGGTACACCACCGCCTGCGGCACGTACAGGGTGCGCAGGCCGCGCAGCCGCGCGCGCAGGTTCAGGTCGACATCCTCGCAGTACATCACCAGGTCTTCGTCGAAGACTTGGCCGCGCTCGCTCAGCGCCTCGAGCGCCGAGCGCCGGTACGCCGCCGCGCCTGCGCACGGGCCGAATACCTCTTGCATCACATTGTATGCCGCCGCGTCGTGCTGCCATACCCCGCGGCTGCCCGGCACGCCGTTCGCGCCATAGAAATCGCCCGCCGAGTGCAGGTGGTCGCGCTGATCGAACAGCATAAGCTTGCTGGCCGCGAATGCGTACGACGGGAAGCGCTCGAGCGCGCCTACCAGCTGCTCGAGCCAGCGCGGGTGCGCCTCGGTGTCGTTGTTCAGCAGCACCACGTACTCGCCGCCGGTCGCCTCGAACCCGGCATTCACCGCCGCCGCAAAGCCGCGATTGCGCGGCTGCACGATCACCTGCGCCTCGGGGTAGCCGCGCCGCAACAGCTCGCACGAGTCGTCGGTCGAACCATCGTCCACCACCACCACGCAAAAGTCGCGGCGGGTCTGGCGCCGCAGCGCGTTCAGGCACGTCGGCAGGTGCTTCGCACCATTGTAGTTTGGAATGATGACGTCGATCATGGTTTCAGTAGGCCGTTCGCGGTTTCGCGGCCGGCGCTTCATTTCAGGCCGTCGCCAGGCTATTGCACGCTGCCGATATACTCGGCTACTGCGGCTTGCCATGGGCGTAGCTCGATGCCCAGCGCGGCGGCGGCCAGGTTGCGCAGCGGCGTATACGGCGGCACCGTGCTGTCGCGCTTGTACTCGGCCAGCGTGATCGGCCGTAGCGCTGTGCGCGTGTTCCCGGCCTGCCGCACGATCTCGGCCGCGAACTCGTAGCGCGAGCAGGCGCCTGCGTTCACCAGGTGGTAGGTGCCATAGTACGGCGTGGCAATCAGCTGCTCCACCGCCGCAGCTACATCGCCGGCATGCGTCGGGCTGCCGATCTCGTCGGCCACCACCGCCAGCTCATCGCGCTCGGCTGCCAGCCGCAAGATCGTTCGCACGAAATTGCGCTCGCCGCCAAACAGCCACGCAACCCGCACGATATAAAAGCGATCGAGCAGCTCGCGCACCGCCTGCTCGCCGGCCCACTTCGAGCGCCCATAGGCATTGATCGGCCGTGCCTGGTCGTACTCAAAGTACGGCGCCGACGCCGCGCCGTCGAATACCTCGTTGGTGCTAACATACACCAGCGGCGCGCCAAGCTGCCGGCAGGCCAGCGCCACATAGCGCGTCCCTAAGCCATTCACCCGGTGGGCCAGCTCGGGGTCGCGCGCGCAGCCGTCGACATTAGTGTAGGCCGCCGGGTGTAGCACCAGCTCGGCGCCGGTGGCCACCAGCTGCGCGACACACTCGGGACGGCCGAGCTCCAGCTCGCCGTGGCCCAGCGCGATCAGCTCGTGCTCACGGCCCAGCCGGGCCTGCAGCGCCCGGCCAAGCTGGCCATTCGCGCCGGTGATTGCGATCCGCATACTACCCGCCTTTGGCTTGGAAGGCTGTCTGAGCGCCCGCATGATAGAAGATACTACCCGGCGCGTCAAATGCCTAGCCCCGCCGCGCTGCTCCACTGCCGCTCGCCGCCGGCGCTGCGATCGTGGCCAGGCGTGGCTTCCAGCGGCCGATGACTTGAATACATGGGCTTGTCGTACAGCGGCGAACAAGAGTACTGCGCAGGTGTATACCCGGAGTACCAGCCGATGGCTTGACCAGCGCAGCGCTTCCGTAGTATGCTGCGTTAGGTTCGATAAAGCATGCTATCCGCACCTGACAAAGCGTAGGTCTCTGTGGTCGCATCTGCCCCCGATAACTCAACCGCTCCGCAGCTCGATGTGCTGCTGTTCCGGCTCGCCGGCGAAGTCTACGCGCTGCCATCGGCCTGCGTGCGCGAGGTGATTCGCTATCGCGACTATACCCCGGTGCCTGGCGCGCCCGCAACGCTGCCGGGCATCTTGAACCAGCGCGGCGTCGTTGTGCCGGTGGTCGACATCTACCCGCTGCTGGGCCTGAGCGCGCCGCCGGCCTCGCGTGCCACGCGCCTGGTGATGCTGAGCCACCAGGAGATCGACATGGCCCTGCTGGTCGAGGCGGTGCTCGATCTCGCCGCGCTGCCGCCCGCAGCGCTCGAGCCGCCCCCGCCCGCGCTCGACCCCGCCCGCGCCCGCTTTCTCCGCGGCCTGGCCACGTTCGAGCAGCAGCCGGTCGCACTGCTCGATCTCGACGAGCTGATCGCCGGGCTGAGGGCATGGGAGTAGCCAATGAACGCCGATATGCTGCTGATCGTACGCACGGCCCGCCATCGCTACGCTGTTCGCCACGCCGACCTCGCAGGCATGAAAATGCTGGCCGATCCGCGCGTTCTTGATCATAGCGGCTTCTACGGCCAGCCCTGCCTCGCGGCCGAGCTTGGCCCGCTGCTCGGCCACGCCGACACCGGCGCGCTGCAGCGCCGCCAGGCGCTGATGGTGCCGCTGCGCCGCCGCTATGTCGCGCTGCTGGTCGACGCAATCGAGACGTTTATCGAGCACGCGAGCGCCGTGCCGCTGCCCGCGCTGCTGCGCGAGCGCCTGCGCCAACCCTGGGCCACCGGCGCGCTGGTGCTGGAAGCACAGCCCGTCGTGCTGATCGATGTGCGTGCGGTGGCCCGCAGCGTAATGCTGGCGGCACCAGCCAGCCCTGATCGAAAAGGCAACACTGCTTATGTCTCAGGCGCCTGATCCCAATCGCCTCGGCCGAACCATCGTCGATATCTACAACGACGAAGGCGAGCGCAGCCGGCTGCTCGGCCGCTTCGCCATCAGCTTCGGCACGATCGCGGCCGCCGGCAGCTGTACGCTGCTGGGGCTCAATCTGCTGGGCGCGCTGCCGGGCCAGCGCCTGGCATTTGTGGTGATGCTATCGCTGCTGCTGGCCCTCAGCATTACGCTCGCGACACTCGGGCTGCTGCGCGGGCGCCGCTATCGCCTGGCCACCAACCTGTTTCTGTACTCGGCCGTGTTCTATGTCACCGTGGCGATCTACCTGGTCGGCGGCGTCGCCAGCCCGATCTTTGTGCTGTATTTCGTGCCGATCATGGCCGCCGGGCTGTTCGGCCGCACGCAAGATAGTATTCGCCTGTTCCTAGTTGCCCTGCTATGCTACATCGGCCTGGCTATTCTGCAGAGCACCGAGCTGCTGCTGCCGGTGATCGACCTGCACGGCACCGGCCGCGTGATTATCACCCTGCTGACGTTCGGCTCGATCGGCGGCTTGCTGGCCTACCTGGCGCTGGTGTGGGCCAGCAGCACCAGCCACTTTATTAGCCAGGCCGGCGCGCAGGCCGAGGCGCTGTTCGACACAAACCAGAAGCTGCTCGAAAAGAATATTCAGCAGATCGAGCTAGGCAGCGAGCTTTCGACCGCCGCCGCCGAGCTGCTGGCCGCTTCGCACCAGCAGGCCAGCGGCGCCACCGAGCAGGCCAGCGCGGTCTCGCAAGTCAGCACCACCATCGAAGAGCTGGGCTCGACCGCGCGCCAGATCGCCATCGCCGCCGAGCAAGTGGCCGAGGCCTCGCGCCAAACGCTCGAAAACTTGAGCGAGGGCCAGGACGCGGTCGACAACAGCATTCAGGCCATGGAGCGCATCCGCGGCCGCATGCAGGATGTCTCGTCGCGCGTGCTCAACCTGGGCGAGCGCTCGCAGCAGATCGGCGAGATCATCGACCTGATCAACGACCTGTCGGACGAAACCCACCTGCTCGCGCTCAACGCGGCGATCGAGGCGGCCGGCGCCGGCGAGCACGGGCGCCGCTTTGCGGTGGTGGCCGCCGAGGTGAAGAGCCTGGCCAACCGCGCGCTCGCGGCCGCCAAAGAGGTCAAGGGCGTGATCGCCGAGATCCAGCAGGCTACCAATTCGGCTGTGCTGGCGGCTGAAGAAGGCGGCAAAGAGGTTGAGCATGGCGTTGAGCTAGCCCACAGCGCCGGCGAGGTGATGAATGCGATCGTGCTGGTGGCCGAGCGCACCGCCCAGAGCAGCGCCGAGATCAGCCTGGCCACCGCCCAGCAGCAGAGCGCCAGCGAGCAGGTGGTCGAGACCATGCGCGAGATCGCCGATGTGGCCCGCCAGACCGCCGCCGGCTCGCGCCAGATGGCCGACTCGGCCCAGATGCTTACCGCAATCGCCGAGCGCCTGCACGGCCTGGTGTACGACGAAGCTCATACGCCCGCGTTTAAAGCCGAGATGGACGCGCTCGACCGGCGCATGTCGAGCATCGCCGGGCGGAGTAATAGCCGACCCTAAGAAGTTGTTTGAAAAGGGTGGTTTGGAGGGACGAAGTCCCTCCAAGTAT
>CALLYN010000994.1 GCA_937858455.1 uncultured Kouleothrix sp. | reverse complement strand
CATGGCATACATGGTGAGCACACCGGTGACGTCCAATTCGCAGGCGCTGGGCATGAACTTCTCGCTCATCATGCTCATCAGTGTGCAGACGTTGCAGCCGAAATTCTGCTGCACCGAGGTCCAGCATTGGATGGCGGTGGCGTCGAGGTGATTGGCGTTCATCCAATCGGTGAGCACTACGCCCATCTTGGCCATCTGCACGAGCTTCTCGTTCGGCACGCCGGGCGCGGGGGCGTAGCCGGTGATTTCCTTGAGCTTGAATACGACAGATGGGGTGGATGCGTCCAATTTGTTGGCTGCACCGATGATTTCAGAAAGGTCAATGGTGGTGACGCTGATGCCGTGGCGTTCGAGAATTTTTTCCGAGTAACGCACGGTGTTGAACGCGCCGGGCCGCGCGCCGACCGCGCCGAGGCGAACGCCGCGCAGGCCGTTCACCACGCGGCAGACGCCGAGGAACTTTTGCAGGTCGCGCTTGAAGCTGTCGGACGTGGGATGCGACACGTGCTTGCTGGTGAGCGTGAACTTGATGCCGGCCTGCACGAGGTTGTTGCAGACAGAAATTTTGCCGCAGAACGAATCCCGGCGGCGTGAGGGCATGAGTTGGTTCGGGTCATCCGGATAACCTTGGATCAACACGGGCACGTTGAGGCCGGCGAGCTTGAGCGTGTCGGCCACACCCTTTTCATCGCCGAAGTTCGGGAGACAGACGAGCACGCCGTCAATCTCGTCCGCGTGTTTCTTGAACAGCTCCGCGCACTTGCGGGCGTCGTTGTGTGTTTCGACGCCGCCAAGCTTGGAATCGGATTCGCCGAGCTGGATGGCTTTGATACCGAGCTGGCCGAAGAGTTTGGCGATGTCCGCTCGTGCCTCGGTGACGAGTTGGTCGGGAAAGAAATCGCGGTTGCCGTAAATGACGCCGAGGACAGGTGCTTTGAGATTAGTTTTCATAGCTTAAGCCGGTGGTTGCCGGGAAATATATTCGAGTATGCCGAACTGGTCTGGGTTCGTCATGCACAGAGTTTAGGCTTGGGGCGCTTCGGTTAAAATGGCTTGAGCCGGCAGCAGGTCAAGCGTAGGAAAGGCGCATGCCGATTCATTTGCGCCCGCTCTCACGCCGCACTTTTCTCCGCCGCGCTCTGCTTGCCGGTGCTGGCTTGACCTTGACCCCGCACCTTCACGCGGCGATGCGTCGGACCGATGCGTCGTCGTTCGCATTGCTGGCAGACACGCATATCGCGGCTGAGTCCGCCGTGGTGCATCGCGGTGTGAATATGAGCGAGCACTTCCGGGCGGTGGCGCGGGAGATTATCGGGTTGCCCGAGCGTGCGGCGCGCGCGCGCGCTCATCCCAGCGCAGCTTCGAGCGCACAAACGTATCGCGCGCCTGTGGGTCGGGCACCGTCTCGCTCGCGAAGCCCACAAAGCGCGCGAACTCGGCGCGGCGGCCCTGCGTCACCAGGCGGCCAAGCTCCTCGTGATGATCGGTAAAATACTGGAACGGCGTGCTGGCGGCCCACTCCTGGCCCATGAACAGCAGTGGCGTGTACGGGCTCAGCAGCAGCAGCAGCGAAGCGGCGCGGTAGGCATCGAGCCCGATCTGGTGGCTCAGGCGCTCGCCCAGCGCGCGGTTACCTACCTGATCGTGGTTCTGGATGCAGAATACGAACTGCGGCGGCTGCGTCCCGCCGGTGGGCTGGCCGCGCGGCGCGCCACCATCGGCCGGCTGCTGGCCAATGTAGAACCAGCCCTGGCGGATCGTCGCCGCCAGATCGGCGGCGCTGCCGCTGTAATCGGCATAGTAGCCCTCGCGCTCGCCAGTCAGCGCCACGCGCACCTGGTGGTGGAAATCGTCGGCCCACACCGCGTCGAAGCCATAGCCCGCCGCGGCTTCAGGGGGCTGGCCTGCGGTATGCTCCGCCTGTTGGCCGGCTGCTGGCTCCACCGCAGCCGGGCGCACCAGGGTCGGGTCGTTCGCTTCGTTCTCGGCGATCAGCACGAAGTTGCGGCCGGCTGGCAATGTAGCACGCACCGCCGCCGCCATTTCTTGCAGCAAGTGCGTGGCGCTATCGTCGCGCAGCGCGTGGGTCGCGTCGAGCCGCAGCCCGTCGAGGTGATACTCGTGCGCCCAGTAGCAGGCATTCGCGATAAAAAACGCGCGCACCGGGGCGCTGTTCGGCCCGTCGAGGTTGAACGCGTCGCCCCAGGGCGTGCTGTGGCGTTCGGTGAAGTAGTCGCGGCTGAACTCGCGCAGGTAGTTGCCGTCGGGGCCAAGATGGTTGTACACCACGTCGAGCAGCACCGCCAGCCCACGGGCATGCGCGGCCTCGACCAGCCGCCGCAGGGCGTCGGGGCCGCCGTAGGTACGCGAGGGCGCGAACAGGCTCACGCCGTCGTAGCCCCAGTTGCGCTCGCCAGGGAAGTCGGCCACCGGCATAAGCTCGATCGCCGTGACGCCCAGATCGCGCAGGTCGTCGAGCCGCGCAATCAGCGCGTCGAACGTGCCTGCATCGGTGGCGGTGCCTACGTGCAGCTCGTAGAGCACCAGATCGTCCAGCGGCCGGCCGCGCCAGCCGTCGTCGGCCCACACAAACGCCGCCGGGTCGATCACCTGCGACGCGCCGTGGACGCCGTCGGGCTGGTAGCGGGCGGCCGGGTCGGGCCGTGGGGCGCGGCCGTCGACGCGGTACATATAGCGCGCGCCCGGCCGAACCTGCGGCACATAGCTGGCGAAGTACCCGCCTGCCTGCGGCTCGAGCGGCACCATGCCACTCTCGTAGCCGTCGTGGTACAGCACCACCTCGACGTGGCTGGCGTCGTTCGCCCAGACGCGAAAATGCACGCCGTTGGCGTCGGGCTGCGCGCCAATCGGCAAGCTCCAGGTTGATTGTTGGTTCATATGCTCCGGTGTATCGGCGTGCTAGCTGCCTGGGTCGGCGCGGGCCGCCCGGCGCACAAGCGCGCAATCGGCGAGCAGCAGCGCCAGGATGCCAATCGCGTAGGCCAGCAGGTCGTACCAGCTGAAGCCGGTGCCAAGCGCGATCGCCAGCAGCCGGGCGGCGAGATTGCCGCTGCGGGCCATGCGTGCGGGGATGCCTGTGCGCTGAAAGGTTTCGATCGCGATCAGTAGCACAAGTGATGCCAGCGCGTGGCCGGCGAGCGCGTCGCCGGGCCGCCAGGCCCGTAGGAGCAGGTAAACCAGCGCGGCGTAGAGCGCGTCGCCGAGGTATTTATCGACCAGTGGCTGGCCGCTGTGCAGCACGCGCGAAAGCACGCCAGCCAGCACCACAGCCAGCGCGGCGGCCAGGTAGGCGGCGCGGAGTCGTCGCATTGCCGGGGGCTAGCGGCTGGTGCGCCGCAGCAGCGCCAGCGAGCGCCCGTGCAGCGTGTAGGGCTTGCCGGTGCGCACCGTGGGCAGCGGCGCCTCGGGCGTGGCAGTATCGACCAGCACCTCCCACTCGCCGTCGCGCGCGCCGCCCGGCAGCTTAAAGGCGACATCGTCGGCGTAGGCGTTCAGCAGCAGCAGCAGGACGTCGTCCTGGATCACGTTCCCGCGCTCGTCCCACTCATTGATCATGCGGCCGTTCAGCTGCATCCCCAGGCATCCGGCGATCGTCTCGCTCCACTCGTGGTTGCCCATCTCGTGGCCATCGGGGCGGAACCACTCGATATCCTGCACATTCGCGCCCTGGATGCTGCGCCCCTGGAAGAACTTGCGCCGGTGCAGCGCGGGATGCTCGTTGCGGATGCGGATCAGCGTGCGGGTGAATTCGAGCAGCGCGCTCCCGGCGTCGTCGAGCTTCCAGTCGATCCAGTTCAGCTCGTTGTCTTGGCAGTAGGTATTGTTGTTGCCGTGCTGGGTGCGGTTGCGCTCGTCGCCGGCCAGCAGCATCGGCACGCCCTGCGAGAGCAGCATGGTGGCGAGCATGTTGCGCTGCTGGCGCGCGCGCAGCTCGTTGATCTGCGGGTCGGCCGTAGGCCCCTCGGCGCCGTGATTCCACGAGTTGTTGTGGTTCTCGCCGTCGCGGTTATCTTCGCCGTTGGCCTCGTTGTGCTTGTGGTTGTAGCTCACCAGATCGCGCAGGGTGAAGCCATCGTGCGCGGTGATGAAGTTGATGCTGGCGTAGGGCTTGCGGCCGTTGTGCTCATACAGGTCGCTCGAGCCGGTGAGCCGGTAGGCCAGCTCGGCGGTGCCGATCGCGTCGCCTTTCCAGTAGCGCCGGATCACGTCGCGGTATTTGCCATTCCACTCGGCCCACAGCACCGGGAAGTTGCCCACCTGGTAGCCGCCGGGGCCGATATCCCACGGCTCGGCGATCAGCTTGGTCTGCGACAGGATCGGATCCTGGTGGATCATGTCGAAGAACGTGGTCAGCCGCGCGTCGGCGTGCAGGCCGCGCGCCAGCGTGGCCGCCAGGTCGAAGCGAAAGCCGTCGACGTGCATCTCGGTCACCCAGTAGCGCAGGCTGTCCATGATCAGCTGCAGGGTGCGCGGATGCAGCATGCTCAGGCTATTGCCGCAGCCGGTGTAGTCGATATACTCGCGCGGGTAGCCCGGCATCTGGCGGTAGTACACCAGGTTGTCGATGCCGCGAAACGCCAGCGTCGGCCCGAGCCGGTCGGCCTCGCAGGTATGGTTGTACACCACGTCGAGGATCACCTCAATGCCGGCGGCGTGCAGCGCCTTGACCATCGACTTGAACTCGCGCACCTGGCCGCCGTCGTCGCCCGCGCTGCTGAAGCGTGAGTCGGGCGCGAAGTAGCCCAGCGTGTTGTAGCCCCAGTAGTTCGTCTTGCCTTTGTCGAACAAAAAGCGCTCGTCGACGTGGTGGTGGATGGGCAGCAGCTCGACGGCGGTAACGCCAAGCGATTTCAGGTACTCGATCACCGGCGGCATGGCCAGGCCGGCATAGGTGCCGCGCAGCGCTTCAGGAAGCTCGGGGTGCAGCTTGGTGAAGCCCTTGACATGCATCTCGTAGATCACCGACTTGTACAGCGGTGTGGCCGGCGGGCGGTCGTCGCCCCAGTCGAAGGCCGGGTCGATCACCACGCTGCGCGGCACGTACGGCGCGCTGTTGCGCGTGTCGGGGGCTAGGTCTTCATAGGGGTTGCCCACGGTGAAGCCATACACCGCGTCGTGGTAGGTCAGCTCGCCGGCGATCGCTTTGGCATACGGGTCGACGAGCAGCTTGGCCGGAGTGAAGCGGTGCCCGGCCTCGGGATCGTACGGGCCGTACACGCGGTAGCCATACACCTGCCCAGGCTGGAGGCCCGGCAGGTATACGTGCCATACGTTATCGGTCTG
This sequence comes from uncultured Kouleothrix sp., assembly GCA_937858455.1. Classification (GTDB taxonomy): domain Bacteria; phylum Chloroflexota; class Chloroflexia; order Chloroflexales; family Roseiflexaceae; genus Kouleothrix. The sequence goes on along the minus strand of CALLYN010000994.1, from coordinate 544 downwards.
CTCGGGCATGGCGATGCGCTGGCGCTCGTGCGGCGCGCCGGGCGTATCGAACAGGCACAGCTCGACTCCGGTGGCATGCTGCGAGAACAGGGCAAAGTTCACGCCCTGGCCATCCCAGGTGGCACCCAGCGGGTACGGCTTGCCGGGCCATATTAATGTCATGGTCGAATTCTCCTGGCCTGTCTTGTCGGTCGGGTTTTCTTCTCGCGAGCGGCTGCGCGAATTTCGCAGCCGGTGGCACGTATCGCCTGAGCAGCGCGGGTACTGTATTGTACCCGAAGAGCGGCCCGCCATGAGTGGGTTCCGCCCCCATATACCGAGCAATTCTTGTGAATGTTACGCAATTCGCTCAAGCAGGGCCACTGGGAAGTCGGCCAGGAGGCTAGCTAGCGGCAGGCCGGGCGCTCCGCTATAGAGTGCCACACTATGCGCCGTGCCGGTGAATACGTCGCGGTAGCGCCGGCCCGCGTGCGCGGCCGGCAGCAGCAGGGTCGCGTCGCCCCAGGCCGGGCCAAGTGGCGCCGCGCCGCTATCGCCGAGCATG
>CALLYN010000993.1 GCA_937858455.1 uncultured Kouleothrix sp. | reverse complement strand
AAGCCGGGCGCCGCACAAGAAAACACAAGTAATCAAACGGAGTTGGTATAACACATGCGTGAGTGCACTTACGTCTATGGCGTCGCCGTCGATGTAGCCATGGAATTGATGGTAGCAGCCTTCGCGTCGATCTTTTTTAGGGCGGCATCAAGATCGATTTCACCCGAGACATAGGCGCTGAGCGTCTTACAGAAATAATCGCTTAGCTCGTGCGGCATCCAATCGGCTGCGGCGAAGCGGCGAATGTTGGCGTTCCGAACGACCTCAGCCGCCGCCCGCTCGCCGCCAGCTTCAGGGTACCACTCGAGCTGGGCATCCTTGTGCAGCGAGAAGCCGAAGCGGTGCGCAGACGTAATCCACGCCTCGAGCGGGGCGCCGGTCGTAAAATATTCTACCAGCGCGCGCACCTCGGGCCGGTCGTGGAACATCACGATAATATGGCCATACATGGTCACTGGCGCGCCGTACGACTGCTCGATCGGCGGCAACACGAAGAACCCGTAGTCGCTGCCGAACGCCTTGCTCGTAAACGCAGTATCGACATTCTGGCCGTCCCAGCCGGCGATGAAGCTCGGCGCGTTGAACAGCCAGCAGCGGGGCGGGTTCTCCATCATGCGCGTCATGACACTCCACCAGTAGGTTCGGTTGATCTCCTGCCGTTTGACATACGTGTAGCCGGGCTTGAACCAGATCTCAGACATCAGCTCGGCCGCGCGCTTGACCTGTGGCGAATCGAACTTCAGCCCGCCTGCGACCCACTTGTCGTAGTCGGCCGGGGAACTGGTGCGCAGCATGATTTCTGACATCCAGCGAGCGGCCTCGCCGCCCTGGTATCCTCCGCCGCCGTTCTCGATACACCAGGGCGTGCCGCCGTCCTTGACGATCCGATCCGACAGCGCCAGCAGCTCGGCCCAGGTCGCGGGCACCTGGTAGCCGGCCTTGTCAAAGGCCGCTTTGGGATACCAGACCACGCCGGCGATAAAGGCCATACTCCAGGCGCCGGCGACGATCGGCCCGTGTGGCCCGTCGACTGTTGCCCAGTCCAGCACGTCCTGGTCGTACCTCGCTCGCAGCGTGCTCATGTCCACGAACGTGCTGATGTCCACCAGCTTGCCCTGCTTCGCCCAATCGCGCAGCGACGATAGCGATGAGAGTTCCTCCACATCCGGCCCTTTGCCGGCGTTGATCTCGCTGGCGAGCTGCGAGTCGAGCTCGTCGGAGATGCTAGAGTACTGGATGTTGATCCCGGTTCGGCGCTCGAACTCTTTGAGCATCGTCAGATAATCGGTGTCCATCCACTCGGCACCGACGGTGACGATTCTGGTTTTGTAGTTCCCAGCGAATGCCTGCTGGAGCGCGCTTGGGGATGGGGTGGGCGTAGCTGGCGGCGGCGCGGTTGGGTTTGGCTGTGTGGCCAGTGGGAGTGATGCAGTTGGCTGGGCGGATTGCGGCGCGGAGCCACAGCCATCAATCACCATCAGCGTCGTGATCAGAAGGGTTAGTAGTACAACATGTGGATGTTTCATGGCGAACCTCCTCTCGTGTACCGTGACAGAGCACAGATAACAGCTACATAGAAGATCGCCGCATCGATATGGACGGGCAAGCCTACTTCTTATAGAAAGACTTGCCTTATTATTGACAAGATTTACGCGGTGGGGGTTTGGGGGCGGCAAAGCCGCCCCCAAAACTTCCTTTTTGGCTGGTGGCGG
>CALLYN010000992.1 GCA_937858455.1 uncultured Kouleothrix sp. | reverse complement strand
ATTACTTGTGTTTTCTTGTGCGGCGCCCGGCAAAGCCGGGCGCCGCACAAGAAAAGAAATTTCGGGGGCGGCGAAGCCACCCCCGAACCCCCACCATAATCCAAGCGATCAGCCGGATTTGGTATTATACTCCGGTGGCGGCCTGGCCTGCGCCGCCGCGCGTTTGGTGAAGAAGCGCTATTCGCCGGTGAAGAATTATTTCCGCACAACCGCGGGCCGGCGATGTATGCTGGCGCTGCAGTGAGGCAGCACACGTGGCCCGGATGCCAATACTACCGTCCGCTACGGTATGGCCCTGGCAGCTGGAACCGCCGGAGTGCGCCGGCCAGGTTATGTTTCGGGGGCGCTGAGTAGCGCGTTGCACCGGGCGCTGGCCAACGAACCTCCGGCGAGGATTGAGCGACAGGAAAATGCGTCGCGCTGTGTGAGCACAGCTGCGCGCGGGCCTGGCACCGGCCACGCTGCCCACTGTATTCTCGCACAATGTCACTCTGTAGCGTGGGGCCGGCCGCATCACAGCGAAGCTCGAAATTCGGCGCTTGCGCAACAGCGCCGATGGTGGGGCGGGCGGCGCCGCCTGAAGCGAAGGAGGCGCACGAACTATTCTTACCGGACAATCAAAGAAGGCGAATCGTTGCAGTAGGCGCGCGCCGGAAGCACCGGCGCGCGCCGCTTGTTGGCCTCCGGAGTGATCGGATCTTCCCGTAGTGTAAAGGTTTCTTTTCGCCCTTTGCGCGGCGCCCGGCGTACCATAGCCCTGCGCACACACCCTTCGCCGCCCCCGCCCGGCACGCGCCGCCGGCCGATCTGCTGCGCCGCTTTTCGCAATAGCACACTGGAGCGCCCTATGAGCCTCATGCCCCGCACGATGCTCCGCCTACTTGCCACAGCCGGCGCGCTTGGCGCCGCAACTTTCGGCACCGTCTGGTTCGCCCTGCGCCCGTGGTACACCCACTGGGGCGCCACCCCCGAAGAGGCCCGCCGCACGCTGCCCGGCGACGAGCTGATCGCCCAGCCGCACCCGCTCAGCGTACGCACCAAGGCCGTGACGATCGGCGCGCCGGCAGCGCGCGTGTGGCCCTGGCTGGTGCAGCTTGGGCAGGGCCGCGGCGGGCTCTACTCCTACGAGTGGATCGAGAACCTGATCGGCATGGAGATGCACAATGCCGACCGGATCATCGCCGAGTTTCAGCATATCCGCGTCGGCGACCTGGTGCGTATGGGGCCCGAGGGCAAGGCCCCGCCGCCGTTTGTGGTCGAGCGGATCGAGCCGGGCAAGCTGCTGGTGATCGGCCACCGCGACTCCGGCGGCGCGAGCTGGCACGATACCTACGCGTTTGTGCTCGAGCCGATCGACGCGCGCAGCTGCCGGCTGATCCACCGCAGCCGCGCTCGCGCGCTGTTCTCGTTCGACCGCACGCTCGAGCCCGGCTACTTCATCATGGAGCGCGGCATGCTGCTGGGCATCAAGCGCCGCGCCGAGCGCAACCACGGCCTGGGCCTGGCCGCGCCCGAAATCTAGCGCCGCAGCTTCCCCGCCGCGAGGGGCGGGCGCCTGCCCCTCGCGCTCCCTTCTTCAGGCTCTTCATTTAGCACCGCTTACGCCGTACGCGTTTTTGCCTTCGGCAGAGCGGTACTTTTTCACGTATGGTGCTCAGAAGGTGGCGCTTTGCGCCACCTTCTGAGCACAAAAAGTACAGTTCCATGCTGCCGCAGGCAGAAGGAGCCCATATCGCAGGCGACCGCGTAAGTCCTGCCATGTTCACGAGTTACGCGGTGGGGGTTTGGCTGGTGGCGGCCACGGCGGTGGCCGCCACCAGCCAAAAAGAGTGATTTTGGAGGGCTTGCGCCCTCCAAGCCTCCCACGCGGGAGGACACCGCGTAACTTGTGTCATGTTGGGAAAAATGGGCGCCGGCGCACATTCGGCCATGGTGGCGCATGCCTCGTGGCGCCGAAAGCGCTGCCGGGCTGCCCTGAGGCATGATCGCCAAGCGCTCGTGCAGGCACGGCCTGCGCCCAGCCAGGGCGTAGCGCCCGCGCCGCGGCGTGCTATACTGGGCATACCCATCGCGTACACCAGCATACAAGGAGACGCAGCTATGAGCGCACAGGAGCAGCTGCCCGCCGCGGCGCGGGTGGTGATCGTCGGCGGCGGCGTGATCGGCGCAAGCGTGGCCTACCACCTGGCCAGGGCCGGCTGGGCCGACGTGCTGCTGCTCGAGCAAAACCAGCTGGCCGCCGGCACCAGCTGGCACGCCGCCGGGCTCGTCGGCCGGCTGCGCACCACCACCAGCATGACCAAGATCAACAAGTACAGCGCCGAGCTGTACGCCGGCCTCGAAGCCGAAACCGGCCACCCGATCGGCTGGAAGCAGGTAGGCAGCCTGATCGTCGGCAAGTCCGAGCAGCGCATGACCCAGCTGCGCCGCACCGCCGCCATGGCCGCGATCATGGGCGTCGAGGCGCACGTGATCGGCCCGCGCGAGGCCTACGACAGGTGGCCGCTCATCCGCTACGACGACCTGCTGGGCGCGGTGTGGCTGCCCAACGACGGCAAGCTCATCCCCAAGGAGCTGGCGGTGGCGCTGGCCAAGGGCGCGCAGCTGCGCGGCGCGGCCGTGCGCGAGGGCGTGCGCGTGGCCGATATTCTGCACGAGAACGGCCGCGCCGTCGGCGTACGCACCGCCGACGGCGCGACGGTGCGCGCCGAGTACGTGGTACTGTGCGGCGGCATGTGGTCGCGCCAGCTCGCGCTGCGCTGCGGCGTCAGCCTGCCGCTCTACGCCGTCGAGCACCACTACGTCGTCAGCAACCCGATCGACGGCGCCTTCGACGAGCTGCCGGTCGGCCGCGACCCCGACCTGTGCATCTACTTCCGCGGCGAGGGCGGCGCGGTGATGCTAGGCGCGTTCCAGGCGCGCTCGAAGCCGTGGGTGGCCGATGTGCCCGACGACTTTGCGTTTCAGCTGATCGGCGACGACTGGGAGAAGTTCGCCGAGCCGCTGGCCGGCGGCCAGTGGCGCATCCCCGCGCTGAACACCAGCGGCTTCGCGCGCTTCGTCAACGGCCCCGAGAGCTTTACGCCCGACAACAACTTCCTGATGGGCGAGACGCCCGAGCTGCGCAACCTGTTCGTCGCCGCCGGCTTCAACTCGGTCGGCATTGCCTCGGCCGGCGGCGCGGGCCGCTACCTGGCCGAGTGGCTGATCGACGGCCACATGCCGATCGACCTGTGGTCGGTGGACATACGGCGCTTCGGCGGCTACGCCAACACCACCGCCTACCTGCGCGAGCGCTCGGCCGAGGTGCTGGGGCTGCACTACCAGATGGCCTGGCCCAACCGCGAGTTCGAGACGGCGCGCAACCTGCGGCTCAGCCCGCTGCACGACCGGCTGGCCGCCCAGGGCGCCTGCTTCGGCGTGAAGGCAGGCTGGGAGCGGCCGAACTGGTTCGCGCGCCCCGGCCAGCGCCCCGAGGCCGAGTACTCGTTCGGCCGCCAGAACTGGTTCGATAACCACGCCGCCGAGCACCGCGCCGCGCGCGAGGCCGTGGCCGTGTTCGACCAGAGCGGCTTCGCCAAGCTGCTGCTGCAGGGCCCCGACGCGCTGGCGGCGCTGCAGCGTATGTGCGGCAACAATCTCGACGTGCCGCTGGGCCGTGCTGTGTACACCGCCATGCTCAACGAGCGCGGCGGCTTCGAGAGCGACCTGACGGTGATCCGCGTCGGCGCTGCCGAGTTCCAGATCATCACCGGCACCGCCCAGGCCACCCACGACGCCGACTGGATCCGGCGCGGACTGCGGCCCGGCGAGCGCGCCGAGCTGGTGGACGTGACCGATGCCACGGCGGTGATCGGCGTGATGGGGCCGCGCTCGCGCGAGCTGCTACGCCGCGTGAGCGACGCCGACTTCTCGAACGCGGCGTTTCCGTTCGGCACCTCGCGGCTGGTGGCGATCGGCATGGCCACGGCGCGCGCCGTGCGGATCACCTACGTCGGCGAGCTTGGCTGGGAGCTGCACGTGCCGGCGGCGCAGGCCGCCCCGGTGTACGATGCGCTCATGGCCGCCGGGCGCGAGCTGGGCGTGACCAACGCCGGCCACTACGCGATCAACTCGCTGCGGCTCGAGAAGGGCTACCGCGCCTGGGGCGCCGAACTTTCGCCCGACGACACGCCGCTCGAGGCCGGCCTGGGGTTTGCGCTGGCCTGGGAGAAGCCCGGCGGCTTTGCCGGGCGCGAGGCGCTGGCGCGCCAGCGCGCCG
>CALLYN010000991.1 GCA_937858455.1 uncultured Kouleothrix sp. | reverse complement strand
GCGCCGCGGCGAAGTGCCGCGCTGCAGCTGTGGCGGCCTGCTCAAGCCCGACGTCGTGCTGTTCGACGAGATGCTGCCGCGCGGCCTGTACTGGCTCTCCGAGCGCGCCACGCGCTGCTGCGACGCTATGATCGTGGCCGGCACGGCGCTCGAGGTGGCGCCGGCCTGCGAGCTGCCGGTGCTCGCGCTCGACCACGGCATACCGCTGATTGTAATCAACCAGAGCCCAACCTTTGTCGACGATCGCGCGACGGTGGTGCTCCACGAGGATGTGGCTGCGGCGCTGCCGGCGATCGTGCAGAGCATGCAGCCTGCGGCAGGCCACGCCGAGCTCGTGGCCCATTGATACGCTGTTCGCTTGATCACGTATAGGCTTTCACGTATAGATTGCGTTGCACTCCGTGGCTTCGCCACGGAGTGCAACACAACAAGAAATTTGGGGGCGGCGAAGCCGCCCCTAAACCCCCACCAAAGTGTCAGTAATCAAGCGAATTTGGTATGACACAACGTATATTCCAAATCCGCCAGGGGCAAGTGCGCCCGGCACACACCATCGCGTCAGCTATTTTGGGAGAGTGATTGTGGAAACAGTAGATCTGGAGGCCCTGCGGGCGCGCTTTGCCAGCGTCCGGGGGCGGCTTTGACCTCGCCGACAAGCAGCGGCAGATCGCCGAGCTCGAAGAGCGCTCGGCCGACCCGACCCTTTGGAGCAACCCCCAAGAGGCCCAGCGCACCATGCAGATGCTCACCCAGCTGCGCGCCGAGCTCGACCGCTGGGCCAACCTCGAAGGCCAGATCGACACGCTGATCGAGCTGCAGGCGCTGGCCGACGCCGAGGACGATAGCTCGCTGCGCGACGAGATCGCCGCCGAGTACACGCGCGCCAGCCAGGCTATGGATCGCCTGGAGGTCGACGTGCTACTCAGCGCGCCCTACGACGACCGCGACGCGTTTCTGTCGATCAAGGCCGGTATGGGCGGCACCGACGCTCAAGACTGGGCCGCCATGATGCTGCGCATGTACAGCCGCTGGGCCGAGCGCCGTGGCTATAAGGTCGCCCTGGTCGATCAGAGCGAGGGCGATGAGGCCGGCATCAAAAGCGCCACCCTCGAGCTGCGCGGCCAGTACGCCTACGGCTTCGCCAAGGCCGAGGCCGGCGTGCACCGCCTCATCCGGCTGTCGCCGTTCAACTCGGGCAATACCCGCCAGACATCGTTCGCGCTGATCGAGGTGCTGCCCGAGGTCGACGACGCACCCGAGGTAGCGATCAAGCCCGACGACCTGCGCGTCGATGTGTTTCGCGCCGGTGGCCACGGCGGCCAGGGCGTCAATACCACCGACTCGGCCGTGCGCCTGACATACAAGCCCGGCACGCCCGAGCAGATCGTCGTGACCTGCCAGAACGAGCGATCGCAGCTTCAAAACAAAGAGACGGCCATGCGCGTGCTGCGTGGCCGCCTGCTCGAGCGCGAGCTGCAGCGCCAGCGCGACGAGCGCGCGCGCCTCAAGGGCGAGCACCGCTCGGCCGAGTTCGGCAGCCAGATGCGCACCTACTACCTGCACCCCTACACGCTGGTGAAGGACCACCGCACCGACCACGAGACCAGCAATGTCCAGGCAGTGCTCGATGGCGAGCTCGACCCGTTCATGGAGTCGTACCTGCGCTGGAGCATCGGGCGCGACGGCGAGGGTTGAGAGAGCAAGCAGGCAGGCGGGCGACGAGCTAGCTGCGCTGGTCTCCCCGCCTGCTTGCCGCGCGTCTTGCGGAGGGGTTTGTATGCAACGCGCCTGGCCGGTCTTGCGCGATTACCTGCTGATCACCATTGGCGCAGTGCTGGTAGCCGCGTCGGTGAATATGTTCCTGACGCCAAACCGCGTGGTGATGGGCGGGCTCACCGGCGGCGCGCAGCTGCTCAACACCTTTCTCGGCACGCCGATCGGCCTGGTCACGCTGATCGCCAACATCCCGCTGTTCGTGATCGGCTTCCGCTCGCTCGGCGGCTTCGTCTTTGGCGTGCGCACGATCTACGCAACCGTGGTCATGTCGCTGGCGATCGACTTGCTCGCGCCATACATGCGGCCAGTCACCGCCGACCCGCTGCTGTATACGCTCTACGGCGGCTTGCTCGATGGGCTGGGCGTGGGGCTGGTGTTTCGGGCGCGCGGCACCACCGGCGGCGTCGACATCATCGCGCGGCTGCTCGAGCGCCGCTTCGCGCTGCGGCCCGGCCGCAGCATCCTGGCGATGAACCTGGTGGTGTTCGGCTTGGCGCTGTTCGCCTACGGCCCCGAGAATGTGCTCTACGCCCTCCTGGTGGCGTTTATCGGCAGCGTCGCGCTCGACTACGTGCTGGCGGCGGGCAGCGGCGCGCGCCAGGCGTTCATTATTACCACGCAGCCCGAGCCAATCACCCAGGCGCTGCTGCACGACCTAGGGCGCGGCGTGACGCTGATCGAAGGCCAGGGCGGCTACACCGGCGCGCGGCGCGCGGTGCTGCTGTGCGTGGTCGCCCGCTCCGAGATCAGCTTCCTCAACGCGCTGGTCAGCCGCGTCGACCCTCACGCTTTTGTGGTGATCGGCGAGGCGCAGGAAGTGGTTGGCGAGGGGTTCGTGCAGCGCGGCTAGTTGCCTTTGGCCGCGCGCTCGGCGATCGTGCGCGCCTGCTGGCGGATCTGCGTGAGGTCGGCGGCGCGCGGCGCCATGCGCGCGTAGCGCTCGAGATCCTCCAGCGCGCCGTTGAGCTGGTT
>CALLYN010000990.1 GCA_937858455.1 uncultured Kouleothrix sp. | reverse complement strand
ACGAAACCCGACACCGAGAGCTTCTTCAGCAGCCGCCTGAGCCTGGGCGTCTGAGGTGGAGATGTGGCAGCCATGCGCGCTTCCTTCCAGATATCACGAAGGTTCTCGCACAAGTCTAGCCCATTTCTCTAAGAAGCGTCTTAGAAAAGCGCGGCAGTTGCTTAGAATTAGCTAAAATCTCTTCAGGGGAAAGCACCCGGTGCCCGGCATGCAGATGCGGCGCGGCATAGCCGCGCCGCATCTGCAGCGAGGGAGAGGCAGTGCTGCGCGCTACCGGCGAAGGCGCGGCGCGCAGCACGGCTAGGCTACAGCCAGCCGGCGACAGTTTGAACCAGCAGGTAGCCGTTCAGCACCACAATCACCGCCGTCACCGCCCAGGCCAGCCAGCTCAGCCAGCGCGGGTTCACAAACGCGCCCATCTTCTGCTTGTCGCTGGTGAACATCACCAGCGGCACCACCGCGAAGCTCAGCTGCAGCGACAGAATCACCTGGCTGAACACCAGCAGCTCGCCGGTGCCGCGCTCGCCATACAGCGCCGCGACAATCACCGCCGGCACGATCGCGATCAGGCGGGTGATCAGCCGGCGCAGCCACGGCCGCATGCGAATGTTCAGAAAGCCTTCCATCACGATCTGGCCGGCCAGGGTGCCGGTGAGCGTCGAGTTCTGGCCCGAAGCCAGCAGCGCCACGCCAAACACCGTGCTGGCGAATGTCGCGCCGAGCACCGGCGTCAGCAGCTGGTAGGCGTCGTGGATGTCGGCCACGTTGGCGTGCTCGGTGCCGTGGAATGCAGCCGCAGCGGTGATCAGAATTGCGGCATTGATAAAGAACGCGAACAGCAGCGCCACGGTCGAGTCGATCGTCGCGAAGGTAATCGCCTGGCGCTTGCCGGCATCGTCGCGCTCGAACGCGCGCGTCTGCACAATGCTCGAGTGCAGGTACAGGTTATGCGGCATCACCGTGGCGCCCAGGATACCGATCGCGATATACAGCGCGCCAGGGTTAGAGACAACCTGGGGCGAAGGGATGAGCCCGACCAGCAGCGCGCCCATCGCCGGCTGCGCGGCAATCAGCTCGTAGGCGAAGCAGCCGCCGATCAGAAAGATCAGCCCGGCCACCAGGCTTTCGAGGTAGCGGAAGCCGCGGTGCTGCAGCAGCAGCACCACCAGCACGTCGGCAGCCGTCAGCAGCACGCCGGCCACCAGCGGGATGCCGAACAGCAGGTTCAGCGCAATCGCCGAGCCGATCACTTCGGCCAGGTCGCACGCGGCGATTGCCACCTCGCACAGCACCCACAGCACCATCGCCACCGGCGGCGAGAAGTGGTCGCGGCAGGCCTGCGCCAGGTCGCGCCCGGTGGCAATGCCGAGCTTGAGCGAGAGGTGCTGCAGCAGGATGGCCATGAAGTTCGAGATCAATATCACCGAGAGCAGCAGGTAGCCAAACTGGGCGCCGCCCGCGAGATCGGTGGCCCAGTTGCCGGGATCCATATAGCCAACCGAGACCATCAGCCCTGGCCCGGCGAAGGCCAGCAGCTTGCGCCAGAAGCCGCCGCTGGTGGGCACGTGCACCGAGGCGAAGACTTCCGGCAGCGAGGGCATGGCGCGCTTGAGCCGCCAGCCAGGCTCGGCAGAGTAGCGCTGCGAGGGACTGCTTTCGACCATGGGGATGCCTCCACATTCCTGTGCTTGCTGCGAGTGCTGCGCGCCGGCGCTGTTTCGGCCGGGCGAAAGGCCACACGAGCCTGGGTGAAACCGCTTGTATACCTACCGCCGTGGCTGCTTTGCCAGGTAAAATATATTTATTAGGTTCGCCTAAATCGCAGTATACTCCTACTATATAGCTATGTCAAGCGGTTTTTGAGCAGATTCTGATCCACAATAGTAGACGCTGCAGTGCTATGCTTAAGATGATTCCAATGTTGGAACACTACAATCCGCCCGTAACTGATACACTTAGTATCAAACCGTCGTTCAAGCCGTACAATGTGAGGAAAACAATGCCGACAACTGCTTCGCTCCACCCACTGATCGTGCATGCGCCGCTCGTGCTGATCCCCGCCGCCGTCGTCTTTACCCTGCTCAGCCTGTTCTGGTCGAAAGGCGGCCTGCGCATCGCGGCGGCGCTGCTGCTGGCCGCCGGCGTGGCCACGGCAGTGCTCGCCACCGAAACTGGCGAGGCCGCCGAGCACCGCGCCGAGCAGATGATGCCCGAGCTCGAAGACATCAGCGACCCCGGCTCGGTGCCGCAGGCCGTGGCCGAAGGCTCGCTGCTCGAGACCCACGCCCAGCTGGGCGAGATGACCCGCAATATCTACGGGCTGCTGCTGCTGATCGAGGGCGGCCTGCTGTTCTTGACCGAGCCTATGTTCGCGCGCCTGCGCGGCGGCCGCTCGCTGCCGGCCGGCGTGGCGCGCCTGACCCGCGGCCTGTGGACGACGGCCGCCGTGGCTGGCCTGGCGCTGGTGGTGCTCACCGGGCACTACGGCGGCAAGATGGTGTATGATCATGGCGTCGGCACTACGCGCGATGCGCAGACGACATCGAGCGTGCAGACGCCGTAGGCGGCCGCTGCGTATAGCCAAACAATCTGCCGGGCGCGGGGGCGGCAAAGCCGCCCCCGCGCTTTTTTTTGGCCTCGGCGCTAAGCCCGCCGCACGCGAACAGCCGCAGGCTCGAATTGGGTGCACCTCAACGGCCTTTAGCGCCGCCGCCGGCACAGTTGTCGGCGCGCTGCCCACGGCTGGCGTGCAGGCGCTGCTGGGTAAAGAGGTGACGTTAGGGGGGTGCGCGTGCCATAGCGGCGGCACTGGCTGGCGTTTCGCCGGCGCAAAGAACGGCTGCCCGCTCGCTCCACGGCGGTGGCTCTGGCGAGCGGGCAGATCTATCGGCCTGAGCCAGGCGGCGTGCCGCCTGGCTATATCGCTATCTCGCGGCCCTCGGCGGCCGAGCGGTAGCACGCGTCGATGATCTCGGCGCGGCGCAGCCCATCGTCGGCGCTGGGCACCTGCGGCGCGCCGTCGAGCACCGCCGCCACAAAGCGCTCGATCACCGTGTCGTGGCCGCCCTGCTTGCGGATCTTCGGCGCCATGTCGGTCGGCACGCCGCCGATGTCGGAGAAGACACGCACGGTGTTCTCGTGGGTGTAGTTGCGCACCATCAGCTCGACGCCGCCCTCGGTGCCGTAGAGCGTCACGCCGAAGTCGTCGCCGGCGGCGCTGTGGGTAGCCCAGCTGGCCTCGAGCAGCAGCGTCGCGCCGCCCTCGAGCCGCACAAACGCCGTGCCCAGGTCCTCGACCTCGTAGGGGCGCCGCTCGTTGCTGAACTGGTCGCGCAGATCCCAGTTCTTCAGGCCGCGCGGCCCGAACTCGGCGTAGGTGTTCGCGCTCACCGCAGTGGCGCGCGGCTCGCCCATCAGGTACATTGCCATATCAAGCACGTGCACGCCCAGGTCGACCAGCGGGCCGCCGCCGGCCTGCTCTTTGCTGACGAACCAGCTGCCCAGGCGCGGGATGCCGGCGCGGCGCATCCAGTGCGCCTTGGCGTAGTACACCCGGCCGATCGCGCCCGACTCGACGTACTGCTTGACCCACTGCACATCGCCGCGGTAGCGATGGTTAAATGCAATCATCAGCACGCGCTCGCGCTCGCGCGCGGCCGCGACCATGGCCCGGCCCTCGTCGGCGGTGCGCGCGAGCGGCTTCTCCACCAGCACGTGCTTGTTGGCCTCGAGCGCGGCCAGCGTCACCGGCAGGTGCAGCGCGTTGGGCAAGCACACGCTCACCGCGTCGATGCCCGGCGCGGCCAGCAGGTCGGCATACTCGCGGAACGTCTGCGGCACGCCCTGCTCGGCCGCCACGCGCCGCACGCGCTCGTCGTCAAGCCCGGCCAGCGCCGCAATCTCGACGCGCGGCAGCTTGCGATAGGCGGCCAGGTGTAGCTCGCCTATGCCGGCGCCGATCACGCCGACCCGCAAGCGATTGTTCTCCATAGGTGGCTCCTTCGTAGATAGCAGACAAAGCGGGCTGATTATAGCTGATATCTTCGTGGCTTACGCAGTTGGCGCGCTCAGTTTTCAGGCTCGTGCAACGTCGGCCCTCACCCCCCTTACCCCCCTCTCCCGCGCGCGGGAGAGGGGGGTAAGGGGGGTGAGGTGCGGTCGCGGCGGCGACCGCACCTCACAGCCAGATGTGTTACCCCTCCCCTGACAGGGGAGGGGGGAGGGGGAGGGGTCGAAAGACGTTGCACAAGCCCTGGCTCAGTTTTCGGCAGGGCGCTCCCTGATGTACACGAGTTACGCGGTGTCATCGCAGGCGGGAGGCTTGGAGGGCGCAAGCCTTCCAAAATCATCTCTTTTTGATAGGACGTACGCGGTCGCCTGCGATATAGGCTTGTTCTGCCTACGGCAGCAACGTGATCCGGCGAGGCGCGCGCTACACTACAGCGCGCCCGCCGCAGCCTCGATCTCGCGCAGGGCCGCGCGGTCGGCCTCGC
>CALLYN010000989.1 GCA_937858455.1 uncultured Kouleothrix sp. | reverse complement strand
GAGGGGCATAGCCCCTCGCGCACCCCCTTTTCAAACAGGCTCTAAGGCCTGCAGGGCTACGCAAAGCCCAGGACTTCAAGAAGGGGGAGTCAGTGACCGAAGATCGATACGACGCGATTGTGATCGGTGCGGGCCAGGCCGGTGGGCCGCTTGCTACCGCGCTTGCGCGGGCCGGCCGGCGTACTGCGCTTGTCGAGCGCGAGCACGTGGGCGGCACCTGTGTCAACGAGGGCTGCACCCCCACCAAAACCATGGTCGCCAGCGCGCGCGTGGCTCACCTGGCGCGCCGCGCCGCCGATTACGGCGTGCACACCGGGCCGGTCACGATCGATATGGCCACGGTGCGCCAGCGCAAGCGCGCGATCGTCGAGAGCTTCCGCGGCGGCAGCCAGCGCCGGATCGAGGCGACCGACGGCGTCGACCTGCTGTTCGGCGCGGCGAGCTTCGGCGGCGCGCAGACCCTGGATGTGCGCCTGAACGACGGCGGCGCGCGCCAGATCAGCGCCGGCCTGATCATCATCAACGCCGGAGCGCGGCCGAGCCTGCCACAGATTGCGGGTATCGCCGATGTTCCGTACCTCAACTCGACCACGATCATGGAGCTGGGCGAGGTGCCCGCGCATCTGCTGGTGATCGGCGGCGGCTATATCGGGCTGGAGTTCGGCCAGATGTTCCGGCGCTTCGGCAGCCAGGTGACGGTGATCCAGCGCGGGCCGAAGCTGCTGGCGCGCGAGGACGACGACGTGGCCGACGCGGTGGCCGAGATCATGCGCCAGGATGGCATCGAGCTGCTGCTCGACAGCGAGGCGCCGCGCGTGGCCCGTGCCGCCGATGGCGCGATCGCCTTGACCGTGCGCGCCAAAGATGGCGCCGAGCGCGTGATCGCCGGCTCGCACCTGCTGGTGGCCGCCGGCCGCACGCCCAACAGCGATACGCTCAACCTGCCGGCGGCCGGCGTGCGCGCCGACAAGCACGGCTTCATCGAGGTGAGCGAGCGGCTCGAAACCAATGTGCCCGGCATCTATGCGCTGGGCGATATCAAGGGCGGCCCGGCCTTCACACACATTTCCTACGACGATTTCAGAATCCTGCGCGCAAACCTGATCGAGGGCGGCGCGGCCAGCACGCGCGACCGGCTGGTGCCCTACACGGTGTTTATCGACCCGCAGCTTGGCCGGGTTGGGCTGAGCGAGGCCGAGGCCCGCGCGCAAGGCCGCGCCGTGCGAGTCGCTCGCCTGCCGATGACCAGCGTGGCGCGCGCGCTTGAGGTCGACGAGACGCGCGGCTTTATGAAGGCGCTGGTCGATGCCGATACCAACCAGATCCTCGGCGCGGCAGTGCTGGGGATCGAAGGCGGCGAGATCATGTCGGCGCTGCAGATCGCTATGCTGGGCAGGCTGCCCTACACCGCCCTGCGCGATGGCGTGTTTGCCCACCCGACGCTGGCTGAGTCGTTGAACAATCTGTTCATGGCCCTCGACGAGTAGGGAGGAGAGGGCGGCAATGACCATCGAACACGACCGGCTGCATAATGGCGGCTCGCGCTGGAAGCAGTGGGGGCCGTACCTGGCCGAGCGCGCCTGGGGCACCGTGCGCGAAGACTACAGCGCGTCCGGCAGCGCCTGGGAATATTTCCCGCACGACCACGCCCGCTCGCGTGCCTACCGCTGGAGCGAAGACGGCATCGCCGGCATCTGCGACAGCCAGCAGCGACTGTGCTTCGCGCTGGCGCTGTGGAATGGCCGCGACCCGATCCTCAAGGAGCGCCTGTTCGGCCTGACCGGCCCCGAGGGTAATCACGGCGAGGATGTGAAAGAGTGCTATTTCTACCTCGACTCGACGCCAACGCACTCGTACATGAAGATGCTCTATAAGTACCCGCAGGCCGAGTTTCCGTATGCCGCGCTGGCCGA
The DNA here is from genome assembly GCA_937858455.1 of uncultured Kouleothrix sp. GTDB lineage: Bacteria > Chloroflexota > Chloroflexia > Chloroflexales > Roseiflexaceae > Kouleothrix. The sequence goes on along the minus strand of CALLYN010000989.1, from coordinate 4,757 downwards.
GACTAACCGCCAGCGCGGTAAGCTCGACCCCGAGTTCGAGCTGGTGGACACTGGCGCCTTCGATGGCGACCGCTACTTCGACGTGTTTGTGGAGTACGCCAAGGCTACCCCGCAGGATATCCTCGTGCGCATCAGCGCCACCAACCGTGGCCCCGACGCCGCCGAGCTGCACCTGCTGCCGACGCTGTGGTTTCGCAATACCTGGGCCTGGGGCGAAGAGCACGACGGCGCCCAGCTGCGCCCGCGCCTCGGCCGTGCGTCTGCCGAAGACACCGCCTGGGGCATACTGGCCGAGCACCACACCCTCGGCAGCTACTTGCTGGCCGGCGAAGGCCGGCCCGCGCTGCTGTTCACCGAGAACGACACCAACGCCGAGCGGCTGTACCGCGCGCCAAACTCTGCGCCCTTCGTCAAAGATGCTATCAACGACGCAGTGGTGGGCGCGCGCGCCGGCGCGGTGAACCCGGCCGAAGCCGGCACCAAGGCCGCCGCGCACTACCAGCTGGCGATCGGGCCGGGCGAAACCGCCACAATCCGGCTAAGGCTGCTCCATACCAAAGACGCATCGCCAACGACCAGCGACGAAAATGAACGGCGCCATTTGCTTCTTGGTGCTTCGCCCCTGGTCTTTGGCGATTTCGACACACTCTTCGCACAGCGCATCGCCGAGGCCGACGCGTTCTATGCCGCGCTGCAGCCGGCTACGCTGAGCGACGACGAGCGCATGATCCAGCGCCAGGCCTTCGCGGGCATGCTCTGGTCGAAACAGTTCTACCACTACGATGTCGACCTGTGGCTGCGCGGCGACCCAGGCCAGCCCGCGCCGCCGCCTGGCCGCCTGAGCGGCCGCAACCACGACTGGCGCCACCTGAACAGCGCCGACATCATCTCAATGCCCGACACCTGGGAGTACCCCTGGTTCGCCGCCTGGGATCTGGCGTTTCACTGCCTGCCGCTGGCGCTGGTCGATCCGGCGTTCGCCAAAGCCCAGCTGATCTTGCTCGGCCGCGAGTGGTTTCAGCATCCCAACGGCCAGATCCCGGCCTACGAGTGGGCCTTCGGCGATGTGAACCCGCCGGTGCTGGCCTGGGCCGCCTGGCGCGTCTATAAGATCGAGCAGAAGCATCACGGAGCGGGCGATCTGCAGTTTCTCGAGCGGGTGTTCCACAAGCTGCTGCTGAACTTCACCTGGTGGGTGAACCGCAAGGACGCCGAGGGCCTGAATGTGTTCCAGGGCGGATTCCTGGGGCTCGACAATATCGGCGTGTTCGACCGCAGCGCGCCGCTGCCCACCGGCGGCCATATCGAGCAGAGCGACGGCACCAGCTGGATGGGCATGTTCTGCCTGAATATGATGTCGATCGCGCTCGAGCTAGCCTGCCACAACCGCGTGTACGAAGATATTGCCACCAAGTTTTTCGAGCATTTCCTGTATATCGCCGAGGCCATGAACAATATTGCCGGCGAGGGGATCGCGCTGTGGGACGAGCAGGACGAGTTTTTCTACGATGTGCTGCACCTTGGCCCCGGCCAGAATATTACGCTGCGCGTGCGCTCGATGGTCGGGCTTATTCCGCTGTTCGCGGTCACGACGATCGAGCCGGCGCTGCTCGAAAAAGTGCCCGAGTTCAAGTTTCGCATGGAGTGGTTCCTCGAGCATCGCCCGCAGCTCGCCAGCCTGGTGTCGCGCTGGTATGTGCCGGGCGTGGGCGCACGCCGGCTGCTGGCGATCTGCCGTGGCCACCGCATGAAGCGCCTGCTGGCGCGCATGCTCGACGAGGCCGAGTTTTTGTCGCAGCACGGCGTGCGCGCGCTCTCGCGTTTTCACGCCGATCATCCTTACCAGCTGGAGTTCGGCGGCGCTAGCTACGAGGTGCGCTACCAGCCGGCCGAGTCGCAGAGCGGCCTGTTCGGCGGCAACTCAAACTGGCGCGGGCCGGTGTGGTTCCCGGTGAACTATTTGCTGATCGAGGCGCTCCAGCAGTTTCATCACTACTACGGCGACGACTTTCTCGTCGAGTGCCCGACTGGCTCGGGGCGGATGCTGACGCTGAACCAGATCGCCGACGAGCTATCGAGCCGGCTGATGCGCCTGTTCGTGCGCGACGCGGTTGGCCGGCGCGCGGTGTTCGGCGAAAGCCAGCTGCTCCAGTCCGACGCACACTGGCGCGATTATATTCCGTTCTTCGAGTACTTCCACGGCGATACCGGCGCCGGCCTTGGCGCCAGCCACCAGACCGGCTGGACTGGCCTGATCGCCAAGCTCATCCAGCAGCAGGGCGATCACCGGCCCGCCACTGATTCGGCAGCGCCCCAGCCGCCGCCTACGTGATCCGCTTTTGTGCGTATCGTGCAGGGCCAGAGCATAGCGCACCCGCGCTATGTTCCGGCGCACCCGCGCTATGCCTTTGCGCGCTCGCGCTATGTTCCGGCGCACCCACACCAGGGAAGGCAGAGTGGCGGTTTCGGCAAAGCCGAAACCGCCACTCTGTAACAAACATCCTCCTGCCTCTGCGGCAGCGCTGCTAGGCTCCAGGCTCAATCGCTGCGCGTTCTGCTCTCGTGCTACTCTGCCGCTTGCTTCGGCTCAAGCAGCACCCAGTTATGCGACACGGCAGGCTCACTGCAGAGATTACGGTTAAAACAGCAGGGCCGCCGCATGCCTTTATTGAGCTTGTCGAGCGCAACATCGATATGCTTCTGGCGGGTCTCCGACGTTTTGACCGCGCGTATCCAGCGGATCCAATCCCAGCGGGCAAGTGGGCTTATCTCGTTCCATAGGGCCTCGGCTTTGGCGGAAGTTGCCAGCGCCCTTTGGAGATCTTCAGGAACCTCCGGCTCGATCCATTCTTTGGTCGGCTCAAGCGCAACGTGAACTGTATCGCCTACGGTTGCCGAAGCATCTTCAAGCAGCTTTTGGCCAGGCTGAAACCAGTGGCTCGGTTTTTTTCCAGGCGCATACCTGCCATCCGGCTCGAGCAAGGCTTTAAAAGGAACGCCATTGAGCTTTCCTTCAACCATGGTCATCCCTCGTGATGGGAGCTGCGACGAAGCATCCTCGGGCAGCCTGAGAATAGTCCAGGAGTTGATTTCAAAGAGCGTAGCCTCAAAGTCGATGGTCGACATATCTCTTTGCTCCTTTGTGGCGTTCGCGGTACTATCTTCGTGTATTGTATGCGGTTTTTCCACGCTCTGCGCGGAAAAGCCGCATACAGAAGATGGAGTGGAAGATCGCTCTATGTACGATAGCCAAACTGGCAACAGCACGCTCAAAGGGAGTACAACCGATGAACGCATCCTCGATACTCCGCCACCCGCTGGTCAGCTTTGGCCGCGAGGTCTGCGGCGACCTGGCGGCCGGGCTGCGGCGCGAGTGGCTGGTGGCCAATGGCCTGGGCGGCTACGCCTCGGGCACGCTCGCCGGCCCGAACACGCGCCGCTATCACGGCTTGCTCGTGGCCGCCCTTGCGCCGCCGGTCGAGCGCACCGTGCTGGTGGGCAGCTTGGTCGAGTGGGCCGCCTACGCCGGCGCGCGCTTCCCGCTGTTCACGTTTGAGTACGCCGACGGCACGGTTGATCAGCACGGCTACCGCCTGGCCGAGTCGTTCGCGCTCGACGGCGCGCTGCCGGTGTGGCGCTACGCGCTGGCTGACGCAATCGTTGAGAAGCGCGTGTGGATGGCCTACGGCGCAAATACCACCTACGTGAGCTATCGGCTGGTGCGCGCGACGCGGCCGCTCGAGCTGGAAATCACTCCGCTGGTGACCTACCGCGACTTTCACGTGCTGACGAGCCGGAGCCAGCACAGCTTCACGGTGGAGCCGCGCGACCACGGCGCGACGGTAGCTGCAGCGGCGAATGCATGCCCGATACAGCTGCTGGCCGGTGCCGGAACCTTCACGGCCGGCAGTAGCTGGTTCGAGCACTTCTATCACCGCGTCGAGGACGAGCGCGGCTTTGACGATACCGAGTCGGATCTGTTCGCGCCGGGCGTGTTTACAGCCACGCTTCGGCCTGGCGAAAGCTGGACGCTGATCCTTTCAGCCGAGCCCACGCCCGATCTGGCAGCCGCCGGCGCGCTTAGGCTGGCCCAGGCGCGCCAGGGCGAGCTGCTACGGCGCGCGAAGGCCAAGAGCGCCGATCCGATCGTGCAGCAGCTGGTGCTGGCGGCCGACCAGTTTGTGGTTGCGCGGGCAGACGATGCCGCGACCACGGGCAAAACCGTGATCGCCGGGTATCATTGGTTCAACGACTGGGGAAGAGACACCATGATCGCGCTGCCAGGCCTCACGCTTGCAACCGGCCGCCCGGAAGACGCCGCCGGCATCCTGCGCACGTTCGCGCGCTACGTGGCCGATGGCCTGCTGCCAAACAACTTCCCCGACAGCGCCGGGGTTGTGCCTGGCTACAACACCGTCGACGCGACGCTGTGGTATGTCGAGGCCATCCGCGCCTACTACGAGGCGACGCGCGACGAGGCGCTGGTGAGCGACCTGCTGCCGACGCTGCGCGATATCGCCGACAAGCACATCGCCGGCACGCGCTACCATATCCACGTTGACCCGGCCGACGGGCTGCTCTACGCCGGTGAGCCTGGCGTGCAGCTCACCTGGATGGACGCCAAGATCGGCGACTGGGTGATTACGCCGCGGATTGGCAAGCCAGTCGAAATCAACGCCCTGTGGTATAACCTGCTCCGCACCCTGGCCGATTTCCTTCGTAAACGTAACGATGATGCAGCCGACCGTTACGATCAG
>CALLYN010000988.1 GCA_937858455.1 uncultured Kouleothrix sp. | reverse complement strand
CCGGCGGGCGCGCCGCGCTGCTTTCCGACCGCCACGCCGAGCTGCGCGCCGCGCTCGACGCCGCGCCCGATCTCGCGCCGGTGTCCGAGCTGCCGATCAGCCTGTTTGGCAGCCACCCGGCCATCTATGTTCTCGCGAGGCGCCCATGATCATCGGCGTGATCTCCGACACCCACGGCTACCTCGACCCGCGCGCCACTGCGGCGCTGCAAGGCGTCGCGCTGATCCTCCACGCCGGCGACATCGGCGCGCCCGCGATCGTCGATGCGCTCGAGCGCATCGCGCCCGTCACTGCGGTGCATGGCAATGTCGACGCCGGTACGCCGCTTGGGCGCCGCTACCCCGCCGTCCAGCGCCTCACGCTTGAGCGCGTCGGCATCTACCTCACGCACATCGGCGGGCGCCCGGCCGAGCTGAAGCACGCCCTGCCCGAGCCACGGCCCGATGTGTATATCTGTGGCCATACGCACGTGGCGCTGCTGGCGCACGAGCACGGCGTGCTGTTTCTCAACCCCGGCGCGGCTGGCCGGCCGCGCTTTGGCGGCGGGCTGTCGGTGGCGCTGCTGGAGGTGAGCGCAGGCCAGGCCAGCGCGCGCATCGTGCCGCTGTAGCCCGCCGCGATCACCCCTCGACGCGATCCTCGATCTCCCACACGTGGTCGAGAATGTGCCAGGCCGAGCGCCGCGCAAACCGCCGCGCCGTCCAGATCTCCCCGCCGCGCGGCCCCTGCTTGGGCGCCTCGCCGCGCGCATGTGCCGCCAGCGCCTCGAACGCCTGCTGCTGGATCTGCTCCATGCGCCTGGCGAAGGTCGCAGGCTCGTCGTGCTTGCCGAGCTTGATGCCGAGCCGCGAGATATAGCCCGCCTCCGCGCCGAGCACATGCTCGACAATCGCGTCGACATCGCGCCCGCCGCCGCGTGGCCCCTTGCGCAGCTCCTTGCCGTGGGCGCGCTTCACGGCTGCCGCGAACGCATCCCAGCAGGCCGTCAGCAGCGCCTCGATGCGCTTCAGCTCGGCCGGCGCTACAGCCTCGTCGTCGCTGGCGAGCGCGGCGTCGGGCGCGCCGAAGTCGGTGGTCGAGTTGCCCTTGTGCCGCTCGACCACCACGAATTCGTCAAGCTCTTTCGGGATGTGAAACGCCACGCCGCTGCCTTTCAGCACCTGCGCGTAGCGCGGCGCGTACTCGAGCAGCGCCTGCAGCGCCGCGTCGCCGTCGCGCGCCGCGCGGCACCAGCCCGGCCACTCCGGCGCCCCGGCGAATGTGCGCTTCTCGCCGGCTTCAAAATACACGTCGATCTTGTGTGCCATGGTTGCTCCTTTCTCAGCGCAACTATACCACTAGGAGCTATATCAACTCCGTCTGATTACTTGTGTTTTCTTGTGCGGCGCCGCACAAGAAAAAGAAATTTCGGGGGTGGCCGAAGCCGCCCCCAAACCCCCAGCGCCCCGCTGCCAGCTCGGCGCACCGCACTGGCGCGCGCGGAAGATGTTACAATAGGCCGATCCTCCCGCTCGTGAAAGGCCGCCTATGAGTGACGCAGCTGCTGCGCCCGCCCCGCACGACCTCTGCGGCGACCACGCCGCGGCCGGGCTTGCCGACGCGCAGGTGCTTGCCGCGCTGCGCGGCATGATCCAGGCGCGCGCCGTCGACGACCGGCTGTGGCTGCTCAGCCGCCAGGGCAAGGCCCATTTCGTGATCACCTCGGCCGGCCACGAGGCGACGCAGTTCGGCTGCGCGCTGGCGGTGCATGCCGGCCGCGACTATGTCGTGCCATACTATCGCGACATGGCCCTGGCCATGGCGCTTGGCCAGACGCCGCTCGAGATCTTTCTGCACGCGCTGGGCCGCGCCGCCGACCCGTCGAGCGGCGGGCGGCAGATGTTCGGCCACTTCAACAGCCGCGCGCTGCGGATCGTCAGCGGCTCCAGCTCGGTCGGCAGCCACCCGCTGCACGCGGTGGGCCTGGCCTGGGCCTTCCGCATCACCAAAGAGCGCGGCCTCGCCGCCATGACCTTGTTTGGCGAGGGCGCCACCGCCGAAGGCGCCTGGCACGAGGCGATCAGCTTTGCCGGCATCCACCAGCTGCCGGTGGTGTTCGTGTGCGAAAACAACCAGTATGCAATCTCGGTGCCGCAGGCGCGCGAGGTGCCGGTGCCCGACGTGGCCGCCAAGGCTGCGGGCTACGGCATGCCCGGCGTGATCGTCGACGGCAATGATCTCTTCGCCGTCTATGCCGCCGCGCGCCAGGCCATGGAGCGCGCGCGCGCCGGCGGCGGCCCGACCCTGCTCGAGTGCAAGACCTATCGGCTGCGGCCGCACTCCAACGCCGACGACGATCGCAAATACCGTGGCGAAGACGAAGTCAGCGCCTGGCGCGCGCGCGACCCGATCACCCGGCTTGAGCGCTACGCCCTGGCTGCCGAGCTGATCGATCAGACGGGCGTGGCCGAGCTGCGCCAGGCGGTCGCGGCCGAGGTGGAGCAGGCGATCGACCAGGCCGAGCGCGCCCCTGCGCCTGCCGTAGAGACGCTGTTCGACCACCTGTATGGCGCAGGCGAGCCGTCGTCAGATCAATAGCTCTCCTGCTCTGATTCTGCTGGGTGCGTGGAAGAGGTAGGGGCAGAAATCGATCGTGCTTTTGCCCAGGACAAAACTATGCCACAGCGTAATATGATCGAGGCCATCCGCAGCGCGCTGGCCGACGAGATGGCCGCCGACGAGCGCGTGTTCGTGCTGGGTGAGGATGTTGGGGTGAAAGGCGGCGTGTTCCTTGCCACCGACGGCCTGCTGGCGCGCTTCGGCGAAGACCGCGTGGTCGATACGCCAATCGCCGAGGCGGGTATCGTCGGCGTGGCGATCGGCGCGTCGCTGCACGGCCTGCGCCCCGTGGCCGAGATCCAGTTCGCCGACTATATTCACCCGGCGATCGATCAGATCTTGAACGAGGCCGCGCGCTTCCGCTACCGCTCGAATGGCGATTGGCACTGCCCGATCGTTGTGCGCGCGCCGTTTGGCGCCGGCGTGCACGGCGCGCTGTACCACTCGCAGAGCACCGAGGCGCTGTTCACCAGCACGCCCGGCCTGAAGGTGCTGGCGCCCTCGACGCCCTACGATGCCAAGGGCCTGCTGATCGCGGCTATCCGCGACCCTGACCCGGTGGTGTTTTTTGAGCACAAGCAGCTGTATCGCGGCGCGCGCGAGGAGGTTCCCGACGGCAGCTATACCGTGCCGATCGGCAGGGCCGCGCTGCGCCGCCCCGGCAACGACATCAGCCTGTTTACCTACGGCCTGATGGCGCACCACAGCCTGGCCGCCGCCGAAGAGCTGGCGCGCGAGGGCGTTGATGTCGAGGTGATCGATCTGCGCACGCTCTACCCGCTCGACCACGCCGCCATCCTCGAGTCGGTGCGCAAAACCGGCAAGGCGCTGATCGTGCACGAGGATAAGCTCACCGGCGGCCTCGGCGGCGAGGTCGGCGCGCTGATCGCCGAGCACGCCTTCGAGTACCTTGACGCGCCGGTGCGGCGCCTGGCCTCGCCCGACGTGCACGCGGTGGCGTTCAGCGATGTGCTCGAGGCGCACTTCATGCTGAACCCGGCGAAAATTGCTGCGGCCATCCGCGATCTCGCGGCCTACTGAGCGTGCGCGTGCCGGCGCGTCGCTTGCGCTTGGCGTCGATCAGAGCGCCCACGCGAGCTGCTGATCAGGCGTGCGTCGATTGCACCAGATCCCAGAGATTTCCGTACAGATCGGCGAACACGGCGACTGTGCCATACGGCTCTGCTTTGGGCTCGCGTATGAAAACCACGCCCCTGGCTTTGTACACCTGAAAATCGCGCCAGAAGTCGTCGGTATACAGAAACAGAAACACGCGGCCGCCCGTCTGGTTGCCAATGCGCAGCGCCTGCTCAGCGCTGCTCGCGCGAGCAAGCAGCAGCCGGCAGCCAGGCGCGCGAATCGGCGCGACAACAACCCAGCGCTTGTCTTGTTCGGGTATATAGGTGTCTTCGACAAGGCTGAAGCCGAGGACACCGACATAATAGGCGATCGCCTCGTCGTAGTCGCGCACAACAAGCGCGATAAGCCCAAGTGTTTGTGGCATTGTGTGGGGCTCCGTTGCCGTATGTGGAGGTTCGGGAGCAGCTTCGCCGCCCCTCCCGAATTTTTTGTGATGCCCTGCCCGGCTTCGCCGGGCAGGGCATCACAAAAAGAAAGCGAGCAAAGAGTGCGAGCTACAGCAGGTGGCTGGCGCGCCAGGCCGCGCCGGTGTAGCGGCCGCTCGGATCGAGCGCGGCCACGCTGCGAAACTGCTCGCGCGCGCGGTCGAGCTGGCCCTGGGCGATCAGCAGCTCGCCCAGCCGCACCCGCAGCTCGAGCTGGCGGGCGGGCTTGCACTGTGGCAGCAACGCCTCGGCGCCGCGCATCGTCAGCATAGCCTCGGCCTCGCGGCCCTCGGCGAATAGCAGCCCGCCCAGCGCGCAGCGCAGCGCGGCTTCGTCTTCGGCGGCAGCGGCGGCCGCCAAGCCGGCGC
>CALLYN010000987.1 GCA_937858455.1 uncultured Kouleothrix sp. | reverse complement strand
TCGGCGGTCAGGGTGGTGGTCATCGACTGCACCGAGATCGGCGCATCGCCGCCCACCTCCACCTTGCCGACCTTGATCTTGCGCGTCGGCCGGCGCGGGGTGCCCGCCGCTCAGCAGCGCCTTCGCAACCCCCAGCGCCAGCACGATCAGCAGGCAGCCGACGAACAGGTACGTCGGGATCATAAAAGCCAGCCCGGACTCGCGCACGCCGCGCAGGTTGATCACCGCGATCAGCAGCAGCGTCGCCAGGCACAGCGGCAGAATGTAGGGCTGCAGAAACGGCAGCGCCGACACCAGCGCGCCCACGCCGGCCGAAATGCCCACCGCCACGTTTAGCATATAGTCGAGCATCAGCGCGGCAGCGGCCAGCAGGCTTGCCGCCGTCCCGAGGTTCTCTTTGGCCACGGTGTACGAGCCGCCGCCGCTGGGGTAGGCGGCGATCGTCTGGCGGTAGGAGAAATAGACGATCAGCAGCAGGCAAATGATCACCGCCGTGATCGGTAGGATGTACAGCAGGCCGAGCGCGCCAAGCGGCAGCAGCAGGGTAAGCGCGGCCTCGGGGCCATAGGCCGACGAGCTGAGCGCGTCGAGGCCCAGCATGGGAATGCCCGCCAGCGGGCCAACTTTCTGCCCTTCTTCTTCGTGGGTTGCTAGCGGCCGGCCAAACAGACGATCCGCGAGGGACATAGGCTTCCTCATAGCAAAGTTCGCTCGATAACTACACTCTGGCGGGGGTGGGCGCGGCTTCGCGCCCCCAAATTTCTTTTTGAGTTGCACTTCGTGGCGAAGCCACGCAGTGCAACTCGCTCTACACGTGTAGGATTTACACAGCCGGCGCGCTCCGCCTTCGGCAGAGCAGTTCTCTTCTTCGAATCGTGTGCGGTTTTCTGCGCTCCGCGGGGAAAAACCGCACACAGGCATAGCGTGAGCCATAAGCATGCCGAAGCACACAGCCCGCGCAAAGAGTGCCTCGGGCGCGTGGGCTGCGTGCTTCGGCATGCTCGGGCCTGCGGCGCCGTGTGGTTAGCCCGCGTCGGCCGGGTGGCGCACCTCCCACGGCGCGGTCCACGCGCCGGCCACGCGCAGGTCGATCCCGGCGTCCTCTTCGATCAGGCGGCACACCGACATCTCGCCCGCGTCTTCGCCGTAGCGCGCGGCGGCCTCGCGGAAGCGCGCATAGGTAGCCTGCGTCAGCTCCGAGCGCGTGCCCACCTGCTGCACCAGCTCGTCGATCAGTTGGAGATCCTTCAGGCATAGCGCCAGGCGGAATGAAGGATCGTAGTGCCCTGCGAAGATCGACGGCACGTCATGCTGAAGCACAAAGCTGTCGGCCGCGCCGCCCTTCATCGCCGCCCACCACACCTCGGGCGCCAGCCCGGCCTTTTTGGCCGTCACCATTGCCTCGCCGATCGCGGCGGCGTGGATCTTCCACAGCTGGTTGTTCACCAGCTTGGCCACGTAGCCATTGCCGTAGCCGCCGACGCGCCGCGTTTCGCCCAGCGCGGCCAGGATCGGCTGCACGCGCGCCACCGCGTCGTCGTCGCCGCCGACAAACATGATCATATCACCGCGTATTGCCGCGTCGACCGAGCCAGTCACCGGCGCGTCGACGGCGAAGCCGCCGGCCTGCTCGAACTCGGCCGCCAGCTCGCGCATAAGCGCCGGGCTGCTGGTGGTCAGGTCGATCCATCCTTTGCTGCGGCAGTCGCCGCTGAGCAGCCCGGCCGCGCCGCGAACCACTTGGGCCACCTGCGCCGGCCCAAACACCATGGTTATTACTACATCGGCGTGGCCGAGCACCTCGGCTGGGCTGGCGGCCCAGCGCGCGCCGAGGGCGACCAGCGGCTCGGCCGCCTCGCGCCGAAGGTCGTGTACCGTCAGCTCGAAACCGGCGCGCAGCAGGTTGCGCGCTGCGGCGCCGCCCATCATCCCCAGGCCAATAAACCCAAGACGCGGCATACGCGGGCCTCCACTTCGCTTGCAATCGCCCGCGCGACCTTTGCAGTGCGGCGCGGGCCTGGTACGGTATAGGCGCCATTCTAGCAGAAGCCGCCGTGGCACGCGTGCCCTTCGTGCGCCGGGGTGCTGCCAAAGTTTGGCGCGCTTTCTGGTAGAATAGTGCCGGCTCGTGTCCCTCGCAGGATGCCCGGCCCGCTCCTTTTCTGGTTCCAGGCTCGCCTGCTCTGTGCTCGGAGCGCGTATGCCGCGCGTGGCGCTTGCCACATCACGCAGCATGGTAGTATTGACGTGTGCGCGGCGCCGGAAATGTGCCAGGGAGTGGGCTGCGCGCTGCAACCTTTTCGTTCCTGACGCGGTATAACGCCTGAAATACTGGAATCGACGCCGGACGTGCGACGCACCCGGCGCCTTCGACATGAGGAATGTATGCGCAGCGAGCAACTATGCTGGATGCCACCCAGCGGCTGGCAGACCGCGCGACCAGGCGAGCTCGGCGACGAGGCTCAGCTGGTGCTGGTGTTCGGCGGCACCGAGCAGCTGCACGATCCACAGCCGATCGCCGCGCTGCGCCGCGCCTACCCGCGCGCGCGGCTGTTCGGCTGCTCGACTGCCGGCGAAATATGCGGCGACAGGGTCACCGACGGCACGCTCATCGCCACTGCGATCCACTTTGCACATACGCAGATCGACATCGCGTGCGTCGGCGTCAGCGCGATCGACGACAGCTTTCGCGCGGGCGCGCAGCTGGGGCGCGCGCTCGTGCAGCCCGACCTTACGCATGTGCTGGTGCTCTCCGACGGCATTACGATCAACGGCAGCGCGCTGATCGAGGGCCTTGCGAGCAGCCTGCCGCCGGGCGTGACGATCACCGGCGGCCTGTCGGGCGATGGCGAGCGCTTCGGCCAGACGCTGGTGCTGGCCGACGGCGCGCCCGCGCCGGGCCTGGTGGCCGGGCTGGGCCTGTACGGCAAGCGCCTGAAGGTCGGCTTTGGCTCGCTGGGCGGCTGGGATCCGTTTGGCCCCGAGCGGCTGATCACCCGGTCGTCGGGCAACGTGCTGTACGAGCTCGACGGCCGCTCGGCGCTGACGCTGTACAAGAAATACCTTGGCGAGCACGCCGCCGAGCTGCCCGCCGCCGGGCTACTGTTCCCGCTGAGCCTGCGCACGCGCACCGGCGAAACCGGCCTGGTGCGCACCGTGCTGTCGGTCGACGAAGAGGCCCAGAGCATGACTTTCGCCGGCGATATGCCGCAGGGCGCGTACGCCCGCCTGATGATGGCCAACTTCGACCGGCTGATCGACGGCGCGATCGGCGCGGCCCGCACCAGCTACCACGCGATCGGCGACACGTCGCCCGACCTCGCGATAC
>CALLYN010000986.1 GCA_937858455.1 uncultured Kouleothrix sp. | reverse complement strand
GCGCGATCGAGCTCGACGGCCGCCCGCTCACCCTCGGCCTCACCAAAGCCGAATAGCATGGAGCAGCTGGCAGCCAGCGCCGCGGCGTGGGGCATCGTGCTCAGCCCGCAGCAGATCGCGCAATTCGCGGCCTACGCCGCCGAGCTGCGGCGCTGGAACGAGCGCGTGAACCTGACCACGATCACCGAGGATAGCGCGATCGCCACGCGCCATTTCCTCGATTCGCTACGCTGCGCGCTCAGCTGGGGCGACGCGCCCGCCAACCTGATCGACATTGGGGCGGGCGCGGGCTTCCCTGGGCTACCGCTGAAGATCCTACAGCCCGCTCTGCAGCTGACGCTGGTCGAGAGCATCGGCAAAAAAGCCGCCTTTCTCGAGCACATCGTCGCGCTGCTGGGCCTGGGCGATGTGGAGGTGCTGGCCGAGCGCGCCGAGGTAGTAGGGCACGCGGCAGCGCACCGCGAGCGCTACGATGTCACGGTGGCGCGGGCGGTGGCCGAGCTGCGCGTGCTTGCGGAATATTGCCTGCCGCTCTGCCGCACCGGCGGGCGCTTTCTGGCGCCAAAGGGCGCGCAGCTCGATGCGGAGCTGGCGGCGGCGCAGCCGACGATCGCGCGGCTAGGCGGCAGCGTTATCGGCGTCGAGCCGGTGCAGATCCCTGGGGCCGAACCGCGCGTGCTGGTGGTCGTCGGCAAAGTCGCGGCCACGCCGGCGCGGTACCCACGCGCGCCGGGCATACCGGCCAAACGCCCGATCTAAAGCGCATGAGGCGCAATAGTGAGCAAGGCTTGAAACTTGCTGGCACGACACGGCGTACAAAGCATGGTTGAATGACGCGAGCGGCTTGTGCTAGAATACCTGCATAGGTTGGCACAACGCTCGCGCGCATCCCATCTACAATCAGCCGCCAACATCGAAAAGGAGGGCGCCGCATGTCCATTTTTACCCGTATCAGCGATCTGCTCAGCGCGAACATCAACTCGCTGCTCGACAAAGCCGAGGATCCTGAGAAGATGGCCGACGAGTACCTGCGCCAGCTGAACAGTGAGCTGTACGAGGCCAAAACCAGCGTAGCATCGGCCATGGCCGACGCCACCAAGCTTAACAACAAAGAGGCCCAGTACCTGGCCGAGACCGAGCAGTGGAACAATAAAGCCGAGGCTGCGCTACGCGCCGGCGACGAGAACCTGGCCAAGGCCGCGCTGGCGCGCAAGGTGCAGGCGCAGAAGCTGGCCCAGCAGTACACGCAGCAATCCGACGCGCAGGACGAGCAGGTGGCCGCGCTGCAGCAGGCGCTGGTGCAGCTCGAGACGCGCATCGCCGAGACGAAGGCCAAGCGCGAGCTGATCGTCGCTAAGAAGAACCGCGCCCAGACGCAAGAGGCCATGCAGCGCATGGCCCGCGGCCTCAGCAGCACCGGCGCGCTCGACAAGCTCGACCAGCTCGAGGAGCGCGTGGACGACCGTCTGGCGCGCGCCGACGCGATGGCCAAGCTCGAGAGCGGCACGCTCGAAAGCAAGTTCAAGGATCTCGAGCGCGACCAGGAGGTCAACTCCGAGCTTGCCGAGCTCAAGCGCAAGCTCGGCCAGCAGTAATACCGGCTCCGCTCGCTCACGTTCTTTTTGTGTGGCCTGCCCGGCTTCGCCGGGCAGGCCACACAAAAATGCAGTTCGGGGGCGGCAATGCCGCCCCCGAACCCCCGCCACACCGCACGTGATCAGCCGGATGTAGTATTCAGCAGGCGCTGTAGCCTACTTTTTGGCAAGGCCAGCCGCAGGCATATACAGGCGGGTGGCGTACTCCTTCACCATGCGGCGGGTGCTAAACATCGGCGCGACGGTAGCAATCGCCTCTTTGCTCCAGCCGATCCACTTATGCGGCACGCCATCGCTGCCGCGCTCGTAGAAGGTGGGCAGTACCTCGTTCTCGAGGATCTGGTATAGGTGTTGCGAGTCGCGCCAGTCCTGCTCGTCGATATTGCTGTACTCGCGCTCCTCGCCGATCGCCCAGCCATTCTTGCCATTGAACGCCTCGGGCCACCAGCCATCGAGAATGCTCAGGTTCGGCGCACCGTTCAGGCTGGCCTTCTGGCCGCTGGTGCCGCTGGCCTCGTACGGGCGGCGCGGCGTATTCAGCCACACGTCTACGCCCTGCACCAGCTTGCGCGCCACGCACATATCGTACTCTTCGATGAACAGGATCTTGCCGAGGAAGCCGGGCTGCTGCGACATCTGGTACACCTGCTGGATGAACAGCTTGCCGGGATCATCGGCCGGGTGCGCCTTGCCGGCGAACACAATCTGCATGGGCCGGTCCCAGCGGTTCAGGATGGCCTTCAGGCGCTCGATATCTTTGAACAGCAGCGTGGCGCGCTTGTAGGTGGCGAAGCGCCGCGCAAAGCCGATCGTGAAGGCGGTTTCGTCGAGCACCGGCCACACCGCCGGCGAGGTGCCAAGGCGCAGGTGGCGCTCGCGAGTGCGCTCGCGCGCGAACTCGACCAGCTGCTTTTTGAGGCTCTGGCGCGCCTGCCACATCACTTCGTCGGGCACGTCGTGGATCTTTTGCCACAGCGCCACGTCGTCGAGCCGATCTTCCCAATCCTTGCCCATGTAGGCTTCGAACAGCCGGCGCATCTCGGGCGCGAGCCAGGTGGCCGTATGCACGCCGTTGGTGATCGACGTGATCGGCACTTCGTCCTGGCTTTTATCCTGATACATCCACTGCCACATGCCGCGGGCTACATGGCCGTGGAGCTTGCTCACGCCGTTATGGCGCTCGGAAGCCCTGAGCGCTAGCACCGTCATGGCAAAGGTTGGCCCCCAGCTCTGCTGCTGAAGCGCCACATTCACGAATTCATCGCGGCTGAGGCCCAGCTGCGACCAATACTGCCAGAAGTATTTTTCGATCAGCGGCAGTGGGAAGGCATCGTTGCCGGCCGGCACGGGCGTGTGGGTGGTGAACACCGAGCCCGACTGCACGCGCTGCATGGCTTCGGCGAAGGGCACGCCCTGCTGCACCTGCTCGCGCGCCAGCTCGAGCACCAGGAACGCCGAGTGGCCTTCGTTCATATGCCACACCGTCGGGCTAATGCCCATTTGGCGCAGCGCGCGCACACCGCCGATGCCGAGCACGATCTCCTGCGCCACGCGCATCTCTTGGTCGCCACCGTACAGCCGGGCCGAAAGCTCGCGATCCTGCGGGCTATTCGGGTGAATGTCGGTGTCCATCAGGAAGAGCGGAATGCGCCCGACCTGGATGCGGTAGACCTTGGCGTAGATGGTGCGGCCGGGCAGCTCGACCTCGACAACCACCTCGCGGCCGTCGGGCGTGAGCGCGGGCGAGGCGGCGACATTCGCAAAATTCAGCTTGACGTACTGTGCCTCTTGCCAGCCGCTATGGTCGAGGCGCTGGCGAAAGTAGCCCTGCGGGTACAGAAAGCCCACGGCCACAAACGGCAGGCCAATGTCGCTAGCCTCTTTGGCGTGGTCGCCGGCCAGCACGCCCAGGCCGCCGGAATAGATCGGCAGCGACTCGTGCAGGCCGAACTCGGCCGAGAAATAGGCGATCGCCTGATCCTTCGTGCCGGCATATGTCTGCGCGAACCAGGTTTTCGCCTCGCCCATGTAGCGATCGAAGGTATCGAGCACCTGATCATACTGCTTCAGATAGTCGGGGTTCTCAGCAGCGTCTTCGAGCCGGCGCTGGCGCACATCACGCAGAAAATCGACCGGGTTGTGGTAATCCTGCTCCCACAGCTCAGGGTCGATTTGCCGGTAGAGCTCCTGCGCTTCCGGATGCCAGCTCCACCACAGGTTGAAAGCCAGCTCGCGTAGGCGGCTGAGGCGTTGCGGAATGGGGGTGAAGAGCAGATCGGCGGTGGTAATATTCACAAAACCTCCTAGCATGTATCGAAGCTGCCTCATACCGGCAGTCGGTCATCTCAACAAAGGACGAAGGGCAAGACCGAACGCGGCTGCCGCCGCTCGACCCTTCGCCGTTCGTCCCCCATTGGTACATACGCCGCCCATTGTACGAAAAGACCGGGCTTCTGTCGAGTCGGTATTTGTTTGCTCTCTTGACAAACTTTCGAGAGTATGCTAGGATCACAGCCATCACACCTAAACCGATTTAACTACGAAACGCAAACCATTCGCCACGGGATTGTCCGGAGATAGCGCAGGTTCGCCGTATGACCGATTCGCACCCAGCCGACCTGGCGCTGATGCGCGAGTTGAACCAGCGAAGCGTGCTGAGCCTGCTGCGACAAGAAGGGCCGATCTCGCGTGCCGAGCTGGCGCGGCGCAGCAACCTGAGCCGCTCGACCGTATCGAGCATTATTGCCGCGCTGCTGGCGGCCAACCTCGTGCGCGAGACCGGCATCGGCAGCTCGCAGGGTGGGCGGCGGCCGATCATGATCGAGTTCAACTACCAGTCGGCGTTTGTAATCGGCATCGAGCTCGGCAGCACGGCGCTGACGCTGCTACTGACCGATCTGGCCGCGAATGTGCTGCGCAGTGCCTGCGTGCCATTCGACCTAGCGGCCGGCCCGGTGGCGTGCATTGCCCAGCTGGTGGCGCAGGTAAACGGCCTGCTGGCCGCAGCGCAGCTCAGCCGCACGCAGATCGTGGGCGTGGGCGTGGGCGTGCCGGCGCCGCTAGCCTACGCGACGGGCCGGCCGATCGCGCCGCCAGTGATGCCCGGCTGGCATGGGGTGCCGCTACGCGCGCTGCTCGAAGACGCGCTGGCGCTGCGCGTGTTTGTCGAGAACGACGCGAACCTCGGCGCGCTGGCCGAGCACCACTGGGGCGTGGCGCAGGGCTGGGACAACGTCGCCTACCTGTACCTTGGCAGCGCGGGCATCGGCTGCGGGCTCATCCTTGACGGGCGGCTGTTCCGCGGCGACATCGGCTCGGCCGGCGAGATCGGCCACCTGATGGTGGAGGAAGGCGGCCCACGCTGCCGCTGCGGCTCGTACGGCTGCCTCGAGGCCGTAGCCGGCCTGCCGGCGGTGCTGCAGCGCGCCCAGGCGCTCGGGCTGCCCGGCGGCCAGCTCGACGACATTCTGGCGCTGGCGCGACAGGGCCACAGCCAGGCAATCGCGCTGCTCGACGCAACCGGCGAATACCTGGGCATTGCCGTCGCCGACATGCTGAACATGATCAACCCCGGCTGCGTGGTGATTGGCGGGCGCATGGCCGAAGCCGGCGACTGGCTGCTGCGCGCGCTGCGTGGCACACTGCAGCGGCGTGGGCTTGCGGTAGCGGTGGAACATGTGGCGATCGTGCCGGGCAAGCTTGGCAAAAATGTGGTAGCCATTGGGGCAGTGTCGATCGTGATCCACCACGCCTTTAATGTGCCGGCGCGCGCCCCGAACCAAAGCGCGGCCGAGGCTCTGCCGGTATAGCACGGCAAGTTCCAAGTTTGGTGGTTTCGCATGAAACCAATACGCCCTGAAAGGGGGTGATTGGAGCGGTTGGCACGCCACCTGCGCGCCGCTGAACCCATCCACAGAACCATCGCCAATCGTACGATGATTGAACGGCATCAGATTCCCTTTATGCAAAGGAGCGAAACAGGTATGCATCGGATGCTCAAACTCCTGGGCGCCATCGCGCTGATGGCACTGCTGCTGGCCGCCTGTGGCGGCGGCACCACCGCAAACCCCACCGCCGCGCCTGCGGCCCCCGAGCCCACCAAGGCTCCCGAGGCTACCGCCGCGCCCGCAGCCCCCGAGCCTACCAAGGCCCCTGAGGCTACCGCCGCGCCCGCAGCCCCCGAGCCCACCAAGGCCCCCGAGGCCGGCGGCGCCATGGCTGGCCCGAAGGTGACGGGCGAAGTGACGCTGTGGCACGCCTACGGCGCTGGCAGCGCCGAGGAAAGCGCGATCAATGCGTTGATCGAGAACGCCAAGAAGGACAACCCCGACGCCAAGATCACCGTGCTCGAGGTTCCGTTCGACCAGATCTACAATAAGTTCGAAACCGAAGCGGCGGCCGGCGGCGGCCCGGACATGTTCATCGCGCCGAACGACAGCCTGGGCAAGGAAGTTCGCGCCGACCTGCTCGCGCCGATCGACGACAAGATGGCCGGCCACCTCGACAACCTGCTGCCGGTCGCGGTCGATGGCTGCAAGGTCGATGGCAAGCTGTACTGCGTGCCCGAGTCGCTGAAGGCCGTGGCGCTGTTCTACAACAGTAGCACCGTCAAGGCCGCGCCAAAGACCACCGACGAGCTGCTGGCGGCCGTCAAGGGCGGCTTGAAGCTGGCGATCAACCAGAACGCCTACCACAACGTGCCGTTCTTCGTCGGCTTCGGCGGCAAGATCGTCGACGACGCCGGCAAGTGCGCGCTCGACCCGGCCTTCGGCGAGGCGATGGCCTACCTGAAGCAGCTGAAGGACGCCGGCGCGCAGTTCTACACCGACGGCGGCAAGGCCAACGACGCCTTCCAGACGGGCAAGGCCGACGCGATCATCAACGGCCCGTGGGCCACTGGCGACTACAAGAAGAGCCTCGGCGACAAAGTCGCAGTGGCGCCGGTGCCCGCCGGCCCGAAGAACCCGGCTGGCCCGCTCACCGGCACCGACGGCTTCTACATCAACGTCAATAGCAAGAACGTCGATGGCGCGGTGGCGCTGGGCCTGTACCTCACCAGCCCGGCCTCGATGAAGGTGTACGTCGACCAGGCCGGCCACGTTCCGGCCGACAAAACCATCCAGATCAGCGACCCCGTGACCAAGGGCTTCGCCGATGCGGCCGCCACCGGCTACCCGCGCCCGCAGGTCAAAGAGCTCGACAACTTCTGGGGCAACTTCGGCGACGCTGTCAACAACGTGATCGAGAAGGGCACCGACCCGGCACAGGCCTCGAAAGACGGCTGTGCGGCGATGGACAAGGCCAACGGCAAGTAGCACCAGGCCCACGAGTGACCTTTCGGGATCGGTTTCCGCACTGCGCGGAAGCCGATCCCACTCCAACGCAGCGCTGCAACGCGGCACAACACCTGCCCGTGCCACCATCAAACGTACCACTGATGGCTGACCAAGGAGCGCCTCATGGCTACAGTCAACGTACAGTCGAATACCCCGGTGACCACGCGAAAATCGTCGCGACAGCGCGCGGCTTCAACCCGGCTGGCGTATTTGTACCTGCTGCCGGCACTGCTGGTGATGGGCGTCATCACCTTCTACCCGCTGCTGTTCCAGGTCTACATGTCGTTCACCGATTTTGGCTTGAAAAATCTGCGCGTCAACTCGCAGCCGCCGAACTTTGTGGGGCTCGACAACTACATCAGAATTCTCAAAAGCGACATGCCCTTCACGGGCTTTAACTTCTGGGGCACTTTAGCATTCGACCTGTGGTGGGCCTTATCGAATGTGGTGATCCACGTGGTGCTGGGCGTGCTGATCGCCGTGCTGCTGAATACCGAGGGGCTGTGGTTCAAGCGCGTCTACCGGGCGATCTATGTGCTGCCGGTGGTCATTCCGGCGCTGATTGTCGCGACGGTGTGGAAGAACATGTGGGACGCCGACTACGGCCCGATCAACGGGCTGCTTTCGACGATCGCCGGCTGGTTCGGCGGCGCGCCAGTGCATATTCGCTGGCTCGACTCATTCGACCTGCCGATCCCCTGGATCCCGCTGCCGCTCTCGTACTACGCGATGCTGGTGACGAATATCTGGCTAGGCTGGCCGCTGAACGCGGTGGTGGCGACCGGCGCGTTGCAGAGCATCCCGAAAGAGCTGTACGAGGCTGCCGAGATCGATGGCGCAACCCGCACCCAGCAGTTCATGAATGTGACGGTGCCGATGCTTCGGCCAGCCATGCTGCCATTCGCGATCTTTGGCTTTGTCACAACGTTTAACCTATTCCACCTCTCGTACTTCCTGTCAGGCGGCGGCCCCGATCACCGCACCGAGCTGCTGGTCACGTGGGCGTATCGCCTGGTGAACGAGCAGAAGCTGTATGGCATTGCCTCGGCCTTCGCCGTATATGTGTTCTTTGTGCTCCTGATCCTGACGCTGATCACTAACCGGCTGGCCAAGGCTACCGCGAGCTACACCGAATAATCCGGCCGCTGCTTCACCCTATTGAAGGAGGACGAGCTATGGCAACCGCTACTACTCCAGCCCGCGGCGTTGGCCGGCGCCCGCGCGGCACGTCGTCGGGCCGCCCGCTGCAGCTCGGCACGCAGCTGCTGCTCCAGGCATTCTGCCTGCTTCTCGCCTTCACCGTGCTGTACCCGATCGCCTGGGTGGTGGCTCGATCGATCGACCCAAGCACACTCAACCGCCCGACTTCGCTGCTGCCCGAAGGCGCGACGCTCGATGCCTATCGCGCGGTGCTGACCCAGCCGACGACCAACCCGGTGTCGTTCGCGCAGCTGGCGCTGAACACCATTCTGCTGGCCGGCGGCGTGACGATTTTCGCGCTGGCGATCGCCGTCACCGCTGCCTACGCCTTTTCGCGGCTGCAGTTCCCCGGCCGCTCACAGCTGATGCTGGCCGTGCTGGGCGTGCTGATGCTCCCGTCGGTGGCCGGCATCGCGCCGCTGTTTGTGCTGCTGAACCGGGTGGTGATCGGCGGGTTTAACCTGCGCAATTCGCTGTTCGGCGTGGGCCTGGCCATGACATCGGGCGCGCTGCCGTTTGCGATCTGGAACCTGAAGGGCTACCTCGACACTATTCCGAAAGAGCTCGAGGAGGCCGCGACGATCGACGGGGCGACCCGCAACCAGACGTTCCTGCGCATCGTGCTGCCGCTGGCAACACCGGTGCTGGCGGTGACGGCGTTTCTGGTGTTCCTGGGCGGCTGGACCGAATTCTACCTGTCGTGGCAGTTCCTTACCGAGCCGAAGAATTTTACGCTCTCGATGGCGCTGTACAACATGGTCGGCCAGTACGCCGGGCAAACGCCCTGGTCGCGCTTTACCGCTATGGCGCTGATCATTGCGGTGCCGGTGGCGGTGGTGTACCTGGCGCTCCAGAAGTATATCGTCGGTGGCCTGACGGTCGGCGGTGTGAAGGGCTAGCCCGCACTCACCAGCGCGACCCAGGCGCGAAGGCCCGAAGCTGCCAGGCCGCTTCGGGCCTTCGCGCTTTTTGCGCCGGCGCACGCCGCCGGCATCCCCGCAGCGAATGGGTATGCGCTCGCAAGCGCGCCGCGCCGGCTACGCGGCCGCTCGCCAAGCTGGCCCGGCCGCGCTTGACGATCGGCGCGCTCAACGCGTATACTAGCGCAGCCAGAGCCCACGAGGAGCCTATGCGCAACCGATCGCACCGCAGTTCACGCGCGGCCTGTATCCCGGCATAGCCGCATGGCCGACGCATACTCTCAGCCACCGCGTGCCGCAAGGCTGTGGCCGCTGGGCCGCCTGCTGGCATGGGCCGCGCTTGGCATGCTGGCGCTCGTCGTCGGCGCACAGCTGGTCTTCTTCGCTATCCACGCCGCGCATATGCTCGGCTACCCATTCCCGCTCGACTACGGCGAAGGCCCGCTGCTGGCGCAGATCGGCATGCTGCGCGGCGGCACGCCGATCTGGCAGCTCTACGCCAACCCCGATCAGCCACCCTACTTCGTGGTGAACTACCCGCCAGTGTACCCGCTGGCCGCCGCGCTCGCCGCGCTGCTCACCGGCGACGCGCTGCTAGCCGGGCGGCTGGTGTCGCTCGCCGCCACATGCGCCGCGCTCGCAGCGCTCTGGCAGCTGGCGCAGGGGCCAGCAACCGCGAACCGACAAGCCAGAAGTATGATCAATCGGCGCTTCCTGGTGCTTGGCTCGCGGCTGCTGATCGTTCTTTCATTCCTTGGGCTGCCGATCGTGCGCGAGTGGGCCGTGGTGACGCGCGTCGATATGCTTGGCGTGGCGCTCGGGCTGTGGGCGCTGGCGCTGGTGCGGCGCGGCGCCGGGCGGCGCCTGGCGCTCTGGG
>CALLYN010000985.1 GCA_937858455.1 uncultured Kouleothrix sp. | reverse complement strand
CTGCCCGGCAAAGCCGGGCAGGGCTTTCTAAAAAGAAGTATCGGGGGCGGCGTTCCCGCCCCCGATACTTCTTTTATTTCTAATAAAGTTGGTTACTTGGAAAGAATGTCGACGCGGGCGCTCATGCCGGCGCGCAGCCCCTCGATATCGTCGAGGGCGACGCGCACGAGGTAGGTGCGGATGGTGCCGACTGTCGTGGCTGCCGGCGAGACGTACGTGACCTTGCCCTTGTAGACTTTGTCGGGCATTGCGTCGGCGCGCACCTCGGCGGGTTGCCCAACCGCCACTCTCGAAATGTCGACGTCGGTGATGCGGGCGTCGACGTGGAGTGTGCTCACATCGACGACTTTGATTGCCGGCTGGCCAACGACGGTGCTTGGGTCGCCTGGATCGATGTTTACCTCGGCCACGATACCATCGAACGGCGCGCGGATCTCGGCGTGCTCGCGATTGATCTGGGCTAGCTCAAGTGCCGCCTGGGCCTGAGCCACGCCGGCCGCAGCGGCGGCTTTCTGGGCATCGCGCGGGGCAGCGGTGAGCCGCGCCTGGGCCGCCTGGGCCTGCGCGAGCCCCGACTGGGCCGCCGCGAGCTGGGCGCTATCGGGCGGAAGCCTGAGCTTGTCGACCAGCGCCTGGGCCTGGGCCAGCTGCTGCTGAGCCGCCTGGATACCCACCGGCTCGCCTTGCTTGGCCGTCTCGAAGGCGGCCTGAGCCAGCTGCAGGCCCTGCTCGGCCTGATGCATTGCGGCCTCGGCCTGCACCAGCTGGGCGTAGTAGTTTTCGCGCTGGCCGTCGCTCAGCGTATTGCCGACCTTCTTGCCGGTTTTGGTGTCGGTAACCTGCGGCACGACCGGGTCGGTGCCCTCGGCTTCGATATGATCCCAGTAGGTTTTCATCTGGGCATAGCGCGCCTGCGCCTGGGTCAACGCCTGCGCGGCCTGGTTCATCTGTGCTTCGGCCTGGGTCTTCGCCAGCGATAGCTTATCGCGGGTGCCCTGAAGGTTGGCCTGGGCGGCGGTGAGGCCAGCCTCGGCCTGGGCTAGGTCGGGCGCTTTGGCGCCGGCCTTCACCGCGTCGAGCGCGGCCTGGGCCTGGCGCACAGCCGCGGCCGCGGCTGCGGCATCGGTGCTGCGCGGCGCCTCGGTAAGCGCGGCTTCTTGGGCTTTGGCGTTATCGAGCACGGCCTGAGCCTGGTGCAGCTGCTGGTCGAACGCGCGGATATCCAGGATCGCGAGCAGGTCGCCCTTCTTTACCAGGTCGCCCTCTTTAACTTTTACCTCGGCCACGGTGCCCTGGGCCTGGAACACCAAGTCGGCGTCGCCAACCGCCTTGATCTCGCCGCTGCCGCTCACGCCAAGATCGAGACTTGGCTCGGCTGCCGCCGTAGGCACGACCAATGTAGGCAGGGGTGTTGCGCTAGCCTGTGCGGGTGCAGGCGTGTTTTGCGCCGTAGCCGCGCCGCCGCATGCGCTCAGGCTTAGCCCCAGCAGCGTAGCGACAATGCTGGCGGCTATTGGTTTCGAATTCACAATGGTTCTCCTGATCAGGTTAGCGAGGTTCGTAGAATTGCACGCATACTGGTTGGCAGGCCCGTATGCCCCAGGCTTCGAGCCTGCCAACTCCGGCGCCGGCTACTTCGATTCCGATGACTCCACCTTCACACTCAGCAGCTCGCCGCCGTTTGTCGTGCTGGCGGCTGGCTGCAGCGGCGCAGTTTCGCCGAACGGCTGCGGCGTGCCGCCGCGCCGGAACAGCCGCCCCACGCGCCGCAGCACCGAGTCGAGAATGCTGTAGGCCGTCGGTACAACGAGCAGCGTGAGCAGCATCGAGGTAATCAGGCCGCCAATCAGCACAATCGACAGGCCGCGGCGGAACTCGGTGCCTTCGCCGATGCCGATCGCCACTGGCAAGCTACCAACCACCAGGGCCAGCGTGGTCATCAGGATCGGCCGCAAGCGGATGGCGCCGGCCGCCTCGAGCGCTGCGTGTTTTTCCATACCGGCGTCGCGCAGGCGGTTCGCGAAATCGACCAGCAGGATCGAGTTTTTCGTCACCAGGCCGAGCAACATGATCAGGCCGATCATGCCGGTGATATCAAGGTCGATATTCGTCAGCCGCAGCGCCAGGAACGCGCCGATGAAGCTGAACGGCATCGCCAGCATGATCACCAGCGGCTGCAGGAACGAGCCGAACTGCGAGGCCAGCACCATATACACAAACAGCACCGAGAGCAACATCGCGATGATCAGCGTGTTGAAGCCTTCGGTCTGCTGCTGCGTCTGTCCCACGAAGCTGACGGTCACGTCGCTGGGCAGGCCCTGCCCTTTCAGCCGGCTGGCGATCTCGGCCTGCACTTCGTTGGCATTGCGGCCTTCGACGTTTGCGCCGATCAGCACCTGGTTCAGCCGGTCGTAGCGCCGTATGGTGGTTGGGCTGGAGGCAACCTCGAGCCGCACCAGCGAGCTAAGCGGCACGCTGCCGGCGCGCGTTGGCACGCTGATGCCGCGGATTGCCTCGACGCTGGAGCGATCGGCAGCGCGCAGCCGCACGTAGATGTCGGTGTCGTCGCCATTCTGGCGCAGCACCGTGGCGCGCGAGCCATTGATCAGCGTGCGAACCGACTGGGCGATATCGTCGTTGGTTACGCCCAGGTCGCCAGATTTCGAAGGGTCAACATGGAAGCGCAGCTCGGGCTTGCCGGGCTTGTACGACGCCTCGACATCGACCAGGCCCTGGATGCCGTTGGCCTGGCCCTGAAGCTGCTGGAGCAGCGGCACCAGCTCGCTAACCGGCTTAGTCGTCTGGATGCTGACCTGGATGGTGCGGCTGGTGATCGCGGTGCTGTTGCCCTGGAAGCTTGGCGGGCTAAACGCCAGGTTTGGCAGGTTCAGCTTGGTGAGCTGCTCGCGCAGGCGCTGCTGTACCACCGGCGTGCTGGCGTTCTCGTGGAGCTTCACGAAGAACTCGGCGCGCTCGGAGGCGCCGGTGCCGCCGACATTTGCCAGCACCGCCTCGACATCCTGATCGCCGCTGAGCAGCGCCTCGACCTGTTTGGCAAGCTCGTCGGTGCGCGCCAGCGGCGTGCCCGGCTGCAGCTCGTAGCCCACATTGAAGGTGTGGGTATCTTGGGCTGGGAAGAACGAGAATTTCAGCGTACTGGCCACGCCGAAGCTGGCCACAAAAACAACCAGGGCGATCACCACCACCGCCAGGCGGTGGTTCAAGCTCCAGGCCAGTAGCCGGCCGTAGAACTGGCCGATCCGCCCGGGATCTTCCTTGGCCTCTTCGAGCAGCTCTTGCTCGGGCGTCAGCTCTTTGCTGTGGGTGTGGCCGTGGATGTTCTTCTGCTTGAAGAAGAACGCCGAGAGCATTGGCGCGAGCGTGAATGCCTCGATCAGCGAGATTGCCATGGCGCAGGCCACAGTGATACCGAACGACTTGAAGATAATGCCGGTAACGCCGCTGGTGAATGTGACCGGCAGGAACACCGCGATGATCGTGAGCGACATCGCTAGCACCGACAGCGCCACCTGGGCGGTGCCGCGGCTGGATGCCTGGCGTGGCGTAGCGCCGCGCTCCATCTGGCGGAAGATATTTTCGCGCACCACGATCGCGTCGTCGATCACCAGGCCCACCGACAGCGACAGCGCCAGCAGCGTCAGCAGGTTGATCGTCAGGCCGAACAGCTTGATCGCCGCGAAGGTGCCGATCATAATCACCGGCAGGCCGGCGACCGTCACCAGGGTGTTGCGCAGATCGCGGAAGAACAGCCAGACGATCAGCATGGCCGCGAGCGAGGCGATCAGCAGCTCCTCGATCGCGCTGCGCGTCGAGTTCTTCACCGCCGTCGACTGGTCGTTCGGCACAAAGTAGCGCAGCTCGGGCCGGCCCTCGAACAGCTTGGCCACCTCGGCCTTCACCGCGTCGGCGACTGCCACGGTGTTGGTACCCGATTGCTTGCGCACCGCGATGGTGATCGCGTCCTTGCCGTCGAGGCGCGCGTAGCTCACCGAGTCGGCCACGCCGTCTTCCACAGTGGCGACATCGCCGACATTGTAGGGCGTTCCGGTGATCTGCACGCGCGCGATGTCTTCGGGCTTTTCGAGCATGCTCGGCGCGCGCAGGCCTACGTCTTGCTCGCCGGCGGTGATCGTGCCAAGGCCGAAGTTGCTGTTGGCCTGTTGCAAGGCGCGGGTGATCTGCACTGGCAGGATCTGGTAGGCCTTGAGTTTGTTCAGATCCATCTGAACATTGATCTGGCGCACCTGGCCGCCGTTCACCGACACCGAGCCGACGCCCTCGACGCGCTGAAGCCGTGGCACGATGTCGTTATCGACGAGCTTGCGCAGCTCGAGCGGCGAGCGTGTGCCGTCGCTGGCCACCGCCACCGTCAGAATCGGCGAGTCGTTCGGGTCGAACTTCAGAAACACCGGGTCGCGCACGTCGGTGGGCAGCGTCGGCCGCACCGCGTTGACTTTGTCGCGCACGCCCTGCTCGGCTTTGTCGACATTCACGCTGGTGTCGAACTCGACGATAATGACCGTCAGGCCTTCGCTTGAGTTCGAGGTGATGTGCTTCACGCCATTCAGCGTGTTGAGCGTATCTTCGACGGGCTTGGCGACCTGGTCGGCCACGCTCTCGGGGCCGGCACCGGGATAGGCCATTGTCACCGCCACGACTGGCACCGATATATCGGGCAGCAGGTTGACCGGCAGCGTAGTGTAGGCTAGCAAACCGACGACAATCGCCAGCACCATCAGCATGGTGATGAACACCGGCTGCCGGATGGAGGTATCGGAGATGACCATGCCGTTGAGTTTTTCAGACGAGGAACGCGCCATAGGCAACCCCAGCTTTCTTACGCGGTTCGAAATGAGGATCTATTGGAAACTGTGCGCGCCATCACAATCCCTACTATACTGGAAAAGAGATTTACGCGCAAGTAGGACTTTTGACTGACGAGTTATAATTGTATAGAATACATGCAGGCCGGTGCAGACTACGTATTAATGCGCAAGCTGGATGATTCGCTCGATAAGACTTTCGCGTCTGCCGAATTGTTGCTTGGCAGGCGCCGGGCCTGGGCTCGTGCAGAGCCAGCACTGGGCCACTGATAGTATCGTCGCAGCTGCGCCAGTGAATGATTGAGAGATAAGGATGATTGCATGACAGTTCCATTGCGTGAGCGGCGGCGCCAGCTGCTGCGCGACGAGATCCTGCAGGCCGCCGCGGCGCTGCTGAATGAAAAGGGCTACGCCGCGATGTCGATGGACGAGCTGGCGGGCCGTGCGGGGATCTCGAAGCCAACGCTCTACCAGCTGTTTGCAACAAAAGAAGATCTGCTGCTGGCGGCAGTGATGCACGGCTTCGATGAGGTCGAGCAGGCGGTCGCCAGCGACCCGACGCCGCGCACGCCGCTGCAGCAGCTGACGTTTATTCTGCGCACGGTGATCCGAATGCAGATCGAGGGTGGGGCGCTGGCGCCGCGCCCGTGGTCGCCCGAGGTGTTTCAGATCATCCGGCAGCGTGAGGAAGTGCTCGCGCGGCTACGCCAGATCGACGCTGCGGTGATCGAGCTAGTGAGCGCCGGGATGCGCGCCGGCGAGATCGATGCGCGGCTCGACCCGGCCACAGTCGCGCGGGCGTTTTTCGCGCTTGTGAACACGCTGCACTCGCCATTTGCCCGGCTGGTGCTGCCGCTCGACCAAGCCGGGCCAGCCGGCTGCCAGGCGCCGCCGCTGCAGCCCGAGGCCGCCGCCGAGACGCTGGCGATGATCTTTGAGCAGGGTTTGCGGGCCAGGTAGGCCGCCCATGACCGACGCAAGCGCGCGGCTTGGCTTGCCGGCCCGCCTGTACTTACTGCACGCCGCGCTGCTTACCGCCAGCCTGGCGATCTTCAGCCTGTTCTTCAACATCACTATCCTCGCGCTCGGCTTCTCGCTCGATTTCCTTGGTGTGCTGACGAGCACGGCGTTCGCTGCCTCGGCGCTGCTGGGCGCGCCGCTGCTCTGGCTGCTGGGGCGCCTGCCGCTGCGCCTGGCGCTGATTGGCGGCGCGCTGCTGCAGTGTGCCGGCGTGCTGTTGCTGGCGCTATGGCCGGCCGAAGCGGCGCTGCTGGCGGCCAGTGTGATACTGGGCGCGGGCGCGGTGCTGTTCGACATCAGCGCAGCGCCATTTATGATGCAGCATAGCGACGGGGCCACGCGCGACCGATTATTTAGCGCGAATACCGGCATCCGTATCGGCCTGGCTGGCCTGGGCAGCCTCGTAGCTGGCGGGCTGCCCGCGCTGGCGGCGGCATGGCTGGGCCAACCGGCGCGCTCCGCGCCGGCCTACCAGGCTACGATGGTGCTGGCCGCCGCCGGAATACTGCTGTCGATCACGCCGCTGCTGCTGCTCGGCGGGGCGCGCGTGGCCGCTGCGCGGTCGCCAGGCCGTGCGCTGGC
>CALLYN010000984.1 GCA_937858455.1 uncultured Kouleothrix sp. | reverse complement strand
AGTAATTGGACAAAACGCCTTGCAGTGTTTTGCGTCTTAGTAGCTTGGTCGCTGGTGGTAGCAGCGCAAACCAAGTACCAACCCTCTCCCGAAAACCTCAAAGCCCGTCAAGAGTTTCAAGACGACAAGTTTGGACTGTTTATCCATTGGGGTGTTTACAGTGTGCTTGGCGATGGCGAGTGGGTGATGAACAACCGCAACATCACCATACCCAACTATACAAGGCTGATGGATTTTTTCAACCCCGAAGGTTTTAATGCGCATGAGTGGGTAAGCATGGCAAAGAATGCAGGCATGAAGTACATTACGCTTATCACACGCCATCACGATGGCTTCAGTTTATGGAATACAAAATATTCTGATTTTAATATCATGAACTCGCCTTATCACAAAGACATTGTGAAGCTGATGGCAGATGAATGTCATAAGCAGGGCATTCAATTGTTTTTATATTATTCATTGCTCGACTGGAGAAGAGAAGATTATTCATGGACAACAGGCAACACCGGCAAAGGCACAGGCAGAACCATGCAGGGAAAATGGGATGATTATATCCAGTTTATGAAAAATCAGCTTACTGAATTGCTGAGTAATTATGGTGAAATCGGCGGCATCTGGTTCGATGGCGGCGAGCTGCGCAGCCTCGAGGAGCGCGTGCGCTACATGGCCGCGATTGCCGCCGACGCCCTGGCACCGGTGCGGCCGGCCGACGCCCGGCCCGGCTTCGAGCGCTTCGTGAGCCGCGACCCGGTCGGCATCGTGCTGGTGATCGCGCCCTGGAACTACCCCTACCTCACCGCAGTCAACACGATCATCCCGGCGCTGATCGCCGGCAACGCGGTGATCCTCAAGCACGCCGCGCAGACGCTGCTGGTGGGCGAGCGCTTCGCCGAGGCGCTGGCTCAGGCCGGGCTGCCCGACGGCCTGTTCAGCAATGTGCTGCTCAGCCACGAGCAAACCGCCAGGCTGCTCGGCTCGGGCGCGATCAACCACGCCAGCTTCACCGGGTCGGTCGCGGGCGGCAAGGCGATCTCGCGGGCAGTGGCCGGCACCTACACCACGCTCGGCCTCGAGCTGGGCGGCAAAGACCCGGCGTATGTGCGCGCCGACGCGCGCCTCGACCACGCGATCGAGAACCTGGTCGACGGCTCGTTCTACAACAGCGGCCAGTCGTGCTGCGGCGTCGAGCGCATCTACGTGCACGCCGACGTGTACGACCGCTTTGTCGAGGGCTTTGCGGCTGGCGCGGCGGCCTACGTGCTCGGCGACCCGCTCGACCCAGCCACGACACTCGGGCCGATGGCGGCCACGCGCTTTGCCGACCTGGTGCGCGCGCATACGGCCGACGCGCTCGCCAAAGGCGCGCGCGCGCTGCTCGACCCGGCGGCGTTCCCGGCGCACCAGGAGCGCGGCCCCTACCTCGCGCCCCAGGTGCTGGTGAATGTCGACCACGGCATGCAGGTGATGGTCGACGAGAGCTTTGGCCCGGTGATTGGGATCATGAAAGTGTCCGGCGACGCCGAGGCCGTGCGCCTGATGAACGACAGCCCGTTCGGCCTTACGGCGTCGATCTGGAGCAGCGACCTCGAGGCGACGCGCGCGCTGGCCGAGCAGGTGCAGGCCGGCACGGTGTACATGAACCGCTGCGACTACCTCGACCCCGGCCTGGCATGGACGGGTGTGAAGGACTCGGGGCGCGGCGCGTCGCTCTCGGCGATCGGCTACGATATGCTGACGCGGCCCAAGTCGTATCATCTGCGCTATACGCTGTGATACCCGCTCGGTTTGATCATAGGGCTTACGCAGCTGGCGCCCTCAGCCTTCGGCAGAGCGGTACTATTCTCCATATCGTGTGCAGTTTTTCCGCGCGGAGCGCGGAAAAACTGCACACGAAAGATCAACAAGTACCCTTTGCGATGTCCTGCGCACCCTGGATAGCCAGGGCATCGCACAACGAAATTTCACAGCAAATGCTCAGCCGGCCCGGCTACTCGCGCGCCACCAGGTCATAGCGCTGGCCCGCGCGCGCCTCGAACAGCCAGGCGCCATCGGCGCTCTGCTCGGCCGGCACCGCCGCGCCCGCGCACTCCACCACAAGCAGCGCCTGTGCGCGCACGCGGCACACGCCACCCAGCCGCGCAAGAATGCTCGCCTGCACGAGCTGGCCATCGCGCCAGGCGATAGCTACCTCAAAGCCGCCGCGCGCGCGCAGGCCGGTCACGCGCCCGCTGGGCCAGGCGCCGGGCAGCGCCGGCAGCAGGTGCAGCTCGCCGGCATGGCTCTGCAGCAGCATCTCGGCGATGCCGGCGGTGGCGCCGAAGTTGCCGTCGATCTGAAACGGCGGGTGCGCGTCGAGCAGGTTCGGGTACACGCCGCCGCCCTCGCCCCTGGCATCCGGCTCGACCATGCGGAGCATGGTGTGGAGCAGCGCATAGGCGTGGTCGCCATCCTCCAGCCGCGCCCAGAAGTTGATCTTCCAGGCCATCGACCAGCCAGTGCCGGCGTCCCCGCGCAGCTCAAGCGAGCGCCGCGCCGCAGCGAACAGCTCGGGCGTGCCGCGCCGGGTGATCTGGCTGCCAGGGTGCAGGCCAAACAGGTGCGAGACATGGCGGTGCCGTGGCTCGGGCGCCAGCAGATCCCAATCCTCAAACCACTCCTGCAGCTGGCCCGCCTGGCCGACGCGCGGCGGGTACAGGCGCGCCCGCGCGCGCTCCAGCTCGGCGCGGAACTCGTCGTCGGCGCCGAGCGCGCGGCTGGCCGCGATGCAGCTGCCGAACAGATCCCAGATGATCGCCATGTCCATCGTCGAGGCGATGCTGGCGTCGGCGACCTGGCCGCCGGGCGTGCGAAACGCATTCTCGGGCGAGGTCGAGGGCGCGGTTACCAGCTGCCCGCTGCCGTCTTCCACCAGCCAGTCGAGGCAAAACTGAGCCGCGCCCTTCATCAGCGGGTAGGCGGTGTCGCGCAGAAAGGCGCTGTCGCCGCCAAAGGCGTAGTGCTGCCACAGGTGCTGGCACAGCCAGGCGCCGCCGAGCGGCCAGATCGACCAGACCGGCCGGAACTGGCCGTCGCCCGGCGGCGCGCTCTGGCGCCAGATGTCGGCGTTGTGGTGGGCGACCCAGCCACGGCAGCCGTAGTTGGTGGCGGCTATCGCGCGGCCGTTGGCGCTCAGCTCGCCGACGAAATCGAGCAGCGGCGCGTGGCACTCGGCCAGGTTGGCCACCTCGGCCGGCCAGTAGTTCATCTGCGCATTGATATTCAGCGTCCAGTTGCTGCTCCACGGCGGCCGCACGTGCTCATTCCAGATGCCCTGCAGGTTGGCGGGCTGCGTGCCTGGGCGCGAGCTGGCGATCAGCAGGTAGCGCCCATACTGAAACAGCAGCGCGAGCAGCTGCGGATCAGGCTGCTGGCCAAAGCGGCGGATGCGCTCGTCGGTGGGCAGCGCGGCCGCCGCGCCCGTGCCCAGGTCGAGCGTCACGCGCCGGAAAAGGCGCTGGTGATCGGCGACGTGCGCGGCGCGCAGCTGCGCGTAGGGTAGCGTGAGCGCCGCCGCCAG
>CALLYN010000983.1 GCA_937858455.1 uncultured Kouleothrix sp. | reverse complement strand
GGCCCACGCGCCCGCCGCCGGCGCGGTATCCGCCCAGCCCACTCCGCCGCCCGTCGCTGCCAGCCAGCAAAGCGCCCCGCTGCGCGCCGGCGAGGTCGACGACAACGCCGATTTCGAGGCGTACCTCGGCTACCTCAGCCGCTCGCAGGGCGTGCGCGCGCATGCCGTCGACGTGAGCGAGCGCTACGTGCTGACGGTGACCGACGACAATGGTCGGCCGGTGCTCGACGCGCGCGTGCGGATCTTCAGCGGCGACCGCGCCGTGTTTGAGGGCCGCACCTACGCCGGCGGCAAGACGCTGTTTCTGCCGCGTGCGCTCGATCTGGGCGCCAACGACACGCGGCTGCGCGTGCGGATCGATAAGGGCAACAGCCAGGCCGAGGGTACGCTGCTGCGTGGCGGCGACACCGCGCCGTCATTCGTGCTGCGCGGCGCCCAGGCGCTGCCCGCCACCCCCCGGCTCGACGTGCTGTTTCTGCTCGATGCCACCGGCAGCATGGGCGATGAGATCGGCCAGATCCAGCAGACGATCGCCAGCATCGCCGATCGCATCGACCAGATCACGCCGCGTCCGGCGCTGCGCTTCGGGCTGGTGGCCTACCGCGACCGCGGCGACGACTATGTGACCCAGGTGCACGATTTCACCGGCGACCTGGATGCGTTTCGCCAGACGCTGCTGCAGGTGAGCGCCGGCGGCGGCGGCGACGAGCCCGAGTCGATGAACGAGGCGCTGCACGCCGCGATCGAGCGCGTCTCCTGGGCCGACGACGCTGTGCGCCTGACGTTTCTCGTGGCTGACGCGCCACCGCACCTCGATTACCCGCAAGACTACGATTACGTGCAGGAGGCGCGCGCGGCGGTGGCGCGCGGCGTGAAGGTGTACACCGTGGCCGCCAGCAATACCGGCGACGAGGCCGAGTACGTCATGCGCCAGATCGCGCAGCAGACGCTGGCGCATTTCATCGTTCTGACGTACCAGCCCGGCCAGAATAGCGGCGCGCCTGGCGACAGCACCGTGCATCAGGTCGACCCGCAGCAGTTTACGGTTGAGCGGCTCGACGACCTGGTGGTGCAGGTGGTGCGGCGCGAGCTGGCTCAGGCCCAGGGCGCGGCCTAGCATCAGTACATTTCAGCTAAAGACGCTGGGAGTATTTGCCACCACGATGCCAAGGGCTTATACCAACTCCGTTTGATCTCTTTCTTTTGTGATGCCCTGCCCGGCGAAGCCGGGCAGGGCATCACAAAAGAAATTCGAGGGCGGCGAAGCCGCCCTCGAACCCCCACTCTAAACGCCCTCGAACAGGTCGCGCTCGGTGGGGCCGCCAGCCCAGGCTGGGATGGCGCGCGTGAAGCTCTCGGCGCCGAAGAAGCGCCGCAGCAGCGCGCGCGGCACCCGCCCGCCGAACGGCAGGCCGCCGCCCTGGCTGCGGTGGCACGCGCGGGCGCGCAGGTTTGCCTCGAGGTGCTCGCCGCACGCCACAGTTGTGGTGACGGGCGTCGTCTCCTCGATGATCCGCACCAGGTCGATGTCGTTGTTGCGCCCGATGCGGCGCGGGTCGCGCCGGGCCAGGCGCACGCCAGCGACCGCCATGCGCACAAAGCGCGTGCTGAAGGTGGGGTAGTACAGCTTTTGCGGCTGCCAGGGGGCCAGGCCGCCCGCAAGCTGCTCGGGGAAGCGCGCTGGGTCGCCGGCGGCGGCAAAGGCTGCGCGCGTGGCGTAGTGAATATGGATATGGTCGGGGTGGCCGTAGCCGCCGTAGGAGTTGAACGTCAGCACTACCTGCGGTCGCAGCGCGCGGATCAGCGCGGCCAGCTGCCCGGCTACGCGCTCGAGCGGCGCCTGGATGAACGCGTTGGGGTGCTGGTTGTCGGCCGTGCCGGGCATGCCCGAGTCGCGGTGGCCAAGGAAATGCACTGCCGCCAGGCCCAGCGCGCGCGCGGCGCAGGTTTGCTCGGCGGTGCGCAGCGCGGCGGTGTCGGCGTAGCCCTCGAGCATGTGCGCGTCGACGGTGCCGCACTCGCCGCGCGTGGCGCAGGCGTAGTGTACCGCCGCGCCCTCGGCCACGTAGCGCGCGATCGTGCCGCCATTGCCAAAGCTTTCGTCGTCGGGGTGCGGGTAGGCGATCAGGATCGTGCGCGGCTTCGGCGCGCGGTCGAGCCAGAGCGTGTCGATGCCGTAGGGCGCGAAGTCGAGGTCCGGGGCTGTGGTCATAGCGCTACAATCCGCTCGTATGGCCTGGTTCACATCAGCGTTCCGGTCGATTGCCTCGGAAGCGTGGGGGCGCGATAGGCCACGCCCCGTACAGTGGCAGGCCAAAACCTAGTGAACTGAGCCTAACCGTCACACACAGGCGCTATTGTAGCATATGCGCGCCGGCGCAGAGAAAACCGAGCGGCGCTGTGCTGCCGGTAGCACAGCGCCGCCAAGACCATGCCGACCAGGTGCCTACAGCCGCACCTCCGGCCGGTACTCGCCCCACACCTGGCGCAGCACGCCGCACACCTCGCCAACCGTGGCCAGGCGCTTGAGCGCCTCGCGCATGGGGTAGAGCACGTTCTCGCTGCCCTGCGCGGCCTGGCGCAGCCCGTCGAGCGCCGCAGCCACGGCCGCGCCGTCGCGCTCGGCGCGCAGCCGCGCCAGCGAGGCGGCCTGCTCGTTCGATACCGTCTCGTTCGGCGAGAAGATCGGCACTGCGGCGGCCTGTGCGTCGGCGAAGCGGTTCACGCCCACCACCACCTGCTCGCCCGCCTCGACGCGCTGCTGGTAGGCGTAGGCCGAGTCGGCGATCTGCGATTGCACCCAGCCCTGCTCGATCGCGGCGGTCGCGCCGCCCATGCCGTCGATCTGCTCGATCAGCTGCCAGGCCTTGGCCTCGACCGCGTCGGTGAGCGCCTCGACCACGTACGACCCGGCGAGCGGGTCGGCTGTGGCGGCCACGCCGCTCTCGTAGCCGATGATCTGCTGGGTGCGCAGCGCCAGCGCGGCGGCCTGCTCGGTCGGCAGGCCCAGCGCCTCGTCGAAGCCGTTGGTATGCAGGCTCTGCGTGCCGCCCAGCACCGCCGCCAGCGCCTCGATCGTCGTGCGGACGACGTTGTTGAGCGGCTGCTGCGCCGTCAGGCTGGCGCCCGACGTCTGGGTGTGGAAGCGCAGCATCATGCTCGAATCTTTCTTGGCCCCGAAGCGCTCCTTCATGATCCGCGCCCACATGCGCCGCGCCGCGCGGAACTTGGCCACCTCTTCGAGGAAGTTCGGGTTGCTGACGAAGAAGAACGACAATCGCGGCGCGAACTCGTCTACCGGCAGGCCGGCCTTGATCGCCGCGTCGACATAGGCGATGCCGTCCGAGAGCGTGAAGGCGATCTCCTGGGCGGCGGTGGCGCCGGCCTCGCGGATGTGGTAGCCGCTGATCGAGATCGTGTTCCACTTGGGTATGTGCGCCTGGCAGTAGGCGAAGGTGTCGGTGATCAGGCGCATGCTCGGGCGCGGCGGGAAGATGTAGGTGCCGCGCGCGGCGTACTCCTTCAGGATGTCGTTCTGAATCGTGCCGCCTAGCTGGTCGGCCGGCACGCCCTGGCGTTCGGCCACCAGCTCGTAGAGCAGCAGCAGCACCGACGCCGGGGCGTTGATCGTCATCGAGGTGGTGACCTTGCCGAGCGGGATGCTGTCGAACAGCGTGGCCATGTCCTCGAGGCTGTCGATCGCAACGCCAACTTTGCCAACCTCGCCCTCGGCGCGCGGGTCGTCCGAGTCGAGCCCCAGCTGGGTCGGCAGGTCGAACGCAACCGATAGGCCCGTCTGGCCCTTTTCCAGCAGGTAGCGGTAGCGCAGGTTGCTCTCGCGGGCCGAGGCGAACCCGGCATACTGGCGCATCGTCCACAGCCGGCCGCGGTACATCGTCGGGTAGACGCCGCGCGTGTATGGGTACTGGCCAGGGTCAGGCTGGGCCTGGCCGGCATCGTCGGCGCGATAGACTGGCTTGATCTCGATGCCGGAGTCGGTGCGTATGTCGCTCATGCGAGTCTCCTGAATCAACGACGCTAGCGGGGCTGCCGTATTGATCAATTGCGCAATGCGACGCGATCATACCAAATGGGCCGGCCAGGGCAGTTACGATTTGGCTTTTGCGCGTGGCGAGGTGGTAACCAGAGTATAGGCGCGCCGCCGCCGGGTGTCAATCGCGCTGCGCCGCTGGGGTGCCGTCGAGGCGGCGAAGCCGCCCCGATATTTCTTTTGAGAAGCCCTGCCCGGCGAAGCCGGGCAGGGCTTCTCAAAAAGAAAGCGATCAAACATGCCTCAGGGCAGCAACGCAGCTGCTGCGGCGCCCTGAGGCATATGCCACCGGCGCGGCATACGCGGCGGCGTTTTTTTGTCAGCTGATCGCGCGCCGACTACGCGCGGATCGTCGCCTTCAGGTCGAACTCAAGCCCGCGCACGATCTTGGCGCGCACCTTGTTCACGTCGGCGTCGCTGAGCGTGCGCGCGGCCGAGCGGAACGCCAGACGGTAGGCCAGGCTGCGCTTGCCGGCGCCAACCTGCTGCCCCTCGTATACGTCGAACAGCTCGAGCGCCTCCAGGTCGGGGCCGGCGTACTTGCGGATCGCGGCGGCCACCTGGTCGGCCGGCACCTCGGCCGCCACGATCACTGCGAGATCCTGCGTGGTCGCAGGGAAGCGCGAGATCGCCTTATATTTCGTCGGCTGCGCCATGGCGATCAGCGTCTCAAGATCCAGCTCGGCCGCCAGCGCGCGCGTGGCATCGATCTCCAGCCGGTCGCGCGCCTCGGGGTGCAGCTCGCCCAGCACGCCGAGCTGAGCGTTGGGCTGCTGCCTGTCGGCCGTCCGCTTTGCATCTTTGCCCTGGGGCTGCGCCAGCTCGAGCCTCGCGGCGCGGCCGGGGTGGAAGCGCGGGTCGTCGGTGAGCGGCGTGAAGCGCACCTGGTCGGCCAGGTTCAGGCGCGCCAGCAGCGTCTCGATCACGCCCTTCAGGTCGAAGAAGTCGAACGGCTCGGGCCGGGGCGTCAGCCACGAGCGGCGCTCGCGCTCGCCGGCAATCGCCAGCGTCAGCACGCGCGGCTGGTCGGGCAGCGCCGCGCC
>CALLYN010000982.1 GCA_937858455.1 uncultured Kouleothrix sp. | reverse complement strand
CCACGCGGCTCGCGCTGGCCAGTGTGTCGGCCAGAAAGCAGGCGTACAGCCGCGCGGCCGTGTCGCCATCGAGCGGCGGGCACAGGCGCGTCTTTGTGCGGCCGGCCACCGGCTCGCGCGCAAATACGATCAGAGTACGATCCATTGCTTGTATCGCTTGCGCAGCTGCATTGTTCGGCTCCCGCGATCAGGCACTTTTGCCTGCGGCAGCACGGTACTCATTCTCACAGGCTAGCCGCGCAGCGAGAGCACCGGCCGGATGATCTTGCGCGCGCTTTTGATCGACTCCGACTCGAGGTAGGCCTCGAACGCCGCCTGCTGCAGGCCGGTGGTATATGTCGGGTAGGCGTGCGTGGTGCTGAAGATCGCGTCGAGGCCAAGCTTATACTTCATCGCCAGCGCGATCTCGGCCAGCAGCTCGCCGCCGCGCGCGCCGACAATATGCGCGCCGAGGATGTCGTCGTTCTTGGCGCCCAGCACCAGCTTGATAAAGCCGTGCGTCTCGGCCTCGGCCTGCGCGCGGTCGATCTCGCTGTAGGGGAAGCGGATCACCCGCACCGCGCCTTTCTGCATGGCCTCCTCCTCGGTCAGGCCGATCCGCGCGGCCTCGGGGTCGGTGAACGTGACCCACGGTAGCACGTCGTAGGCCACCTTTTTCTTGCCAACCGGCACCAGGATGTTGCGCACGGCCACGCCGGCGTGGTAGGCCGCCACGTGGCTGAACAGGTAGCCGCCGATCACGTCGCCGATCGCGCTGATATTGCTGGTGGCGGTCTGCAGGTAGTCGTCGACTTTGATGCCCTTGGCGTCGTACTTGACGCCGGCGGCCTCGAGGTTCAGGCCCTCGGCGTTGGGCGAGCGGCCCAGCGCGATCAGGATCTCGTCGCCGCGGATCTCGATCTCGCCGTCGCCCTGCTTCGCCACAACCACCTTCTGGTCGCCGTCGCGGCGCACCCGCTGCATGCGCGCGCCAGTGATGATGCTGATGCCGTCGCGCTCGAGCGACTGCGCCACCGCCTGGGCCACCTCGGGGTCCTCGCGCGGCAGCACCCGGTCGGCGCCCTGCACGATCGTCACCTGCGCGCCCAGCCGCGCGAACGCCTGCGCCAGCTCGACGCCGATCGGCCCGCCGCCGACCACCGTCAGCGTCTTCGGCAGGCGCATCAGGTCGAAGGCCTGCTCGTTGCTGAGAAAGCCGGCCTCGGCCAGGCCCTCGACGCGCGGCACCACCGGGCGCGAGCCGGTGGCGACAATAA
The DNA here is from genome assembly GCA_937858455.1 of uncultured Kouleothrix sp. Taxonomy (GTDB): domain Bacteria; phylum Chloroflexota; class Chloroflexia; order Chloroflexales; family Roseiflexaceae; genus Kouleothrix. The sequence continues at coordinate 3,316 of CALLYN010000982.1, read as the reverse complement.
ACGACTGGCTGGAGAGCGGCACACCGTTCAGCGTAAACTCGTGCGCCGAGCGAAACTCGAACGCGCCGAGCCGCACATCCACGCCCTCGGTGTAGGTCGTCTCGGCCTGCGCGGCGCGCTCGATCACGCCCTGCACGTAGGCGGTCACCTTGGCCATGTCGGGCGTCAGCTCGGCCGCCGCGAGGCCAAGCTGGGCGGCGTGGCGCGCCTGCTGCACCACCTTGGCCACGTGGATCAGCGATTTGCTCGGCACGCAGCCGTAGTGCAGGCAGTCGCCGCCGAGCCGCTCTTTGTCGATCAGCGCGACGCGCGCGCCCAGCGACTGCGCCAGCCGCGCCGCCGTCAGCCCGCCCGACCCGCCGCCGATGATCGTGATGTCGTAGGTGTAGCGCGCCATGCGTTTCTCCTCACTTGCGTGGTTCTACATCATCCAGGGGTGCCCGAGGACAGGCTTTTTGCCTGCGGCGGCAAGATGCTCGTTGACAAGAAGGGCGCGGTCGTTTGCGATATGGGCTTGCTCTGCCTGCGGCAGCTGTACTCAGATTGCGGCGCTTTGCGCCGCAATCTGAGCACCATACATGAACAGTGCCGCTCTGCCGAAGGCTGAACATGCCAGCTGCGTACGTCCCAGCTTCGCCCGCGCCTACGCGCCGTGTACCGGCGGCACAAACGCGCTCTCGGGCACGGCCTGCTCACGCGTCAGGTTGTTCATGGCGCAGAAGCTGACGATGCCGCGCGGCGAGACATTGTGGTAGCAGCAGCGCTCGACGCGCTCGATATCGAAGTCGCTCTCGTCCATGAACGGCTTGATGTAGATCGTCGTCTGCTTCGCGCCCTTCTTGCCGCGCAGCCAGCCGAGCGGGTCGTCGCCCACCAGCGGCGCGAGCTTGCGCAGCAGGTGCGGCTTCTTCATCACCGTTTTGATCATATAAGGCAGGCACTCGGTCAGGCCCACCGTCAGGCCGCGCACGAACACCACCGGATCCTCGCCCTGGAGGTCGAGGAAATCTTCGATCGTGAAATCCTTGAGCGCGTGCTCCCAGCGGCCGCCACGGTAGGCCACGCGGCCGTAGGCGTTGCACAGCGGCGATCCGCTACCGACCGGCCAGAAGCCCGACGGGTCGAGGCCGACCTGCTCGCGCATCAGCTCGAACATATCGGGCAGGCGCAGCTTGCGCGGCGCCTCCAGGTCGAAGCGGCCGCCGAACGGCGTGGCGCACTGGAAGTTCACCGCCACGATATTGGCGCGGCTGCGCGCGATCACCTCCATGGTCGGGCCGACCTGGTTGTCGTTCAGGCCGGGCATGATCGACACCGCCAGCACCACCGGCATGCCGGCGTCGGCCAGGTGCTCGAGCGCCCGCTCGCGCACCCACCACAGCCGCTCGCCGCGCAGCTGCTCGATATGGTCGTCGTCGGTGCTGTCGAACTGCAGGTACAGCGAGGTCACGCCCCACTCGCGCAGCTGCCGGGCGTAGCTGGGGTCTTTGGCGATGCGAATGCCGTTGCTGATCACCTCGACATGGCCGCAGCCGGCGTCGTAGCACATCTTAACGATCTGGCCCAGGTCTTTGCGCACGGTCGGCTCGCCGCCGCTGAGCTGAAACGAGATGCCCTTGCCCTCGAGCGCGATCACCTCGTCGATCCGCGCCTGCAGCTCGGCCAGGCTGTAGTGGCGTCCGGCCGGGCTGCTGCCGGCGAAGCACATCGGGCAGGTCAGGTTGCACTTCTCGGTGATCTCGAGCATCACCAGGCTGGCGCGGTCGCGCATCAGAAATGGGTCGGTGCGGATGGGCGCCTGGCGCTGCTTCTCGGGCCAGCGCTGCTTGATCTGCTCGTCGAGCGCGAAGATGCGAGTGTAGAACTCGGCGTATGGCCCGAGGTCGGTGGCGAAGCGGCCGTGCGCCGCGCACTCGCGCGTGAAGTGCGCGCGGCCGTCGCCGTCGGCGACGTAGGCCGCCGCGATCTGCGTGCGGCACACCGGGCAAATGCTGGCGGTCTCTTTCAGCACGCGCCCAGCGCGCGCGATCGATGGGGCGAACAGCGCAATCTCGGCCATACGGCTCCTCCTCGCTTCAACGGTATGTTCCAGGCGTGCAGGGCACAAATAGGCTACAGGCTCCCAGCAAACTATGCGAAACTGCGCGGCTGCTTGGATGGCTCACGCGCCCAGCCACTCGCCGAACAGTGCGCGCAGGTACGCCGGCCGCAAGTACTCTTCGATCTTCGCCAGCGTGTCGCGGTTGTCGATCGCGCGGCCGGGGCCGGTATACTCGACCCACGCGCCCGCGCACCAGCCGATCGCGCGCAGCAGGATGAATGGCCAGCGCGCGCGCAGCCGCGCTCGCAGCTCGGCCGCGTCGGCATCCGCGCGCGCGGCGCAGTAGGCCGCCAGAAACAGCTCGCGCTCGGCGTCGCCGAATGTGTAGCCGCACTTCCACTGAGTAGTGGTCGGAAGCAGGAAGTGCGCCAGGTCGTACGTCGGGTCGTCGACCAGCGGGCGCTCCCAGTCCACCAGCGTGCAGCTGTTGGCGGGCGGCGGGCCTACGACAAAGTTGTGCGCCTGCACGTCGGTGTGCACCAGCGCGAACGGCGCGGGAAACCTGCCCGCGTCGCGCTCGGCCGACTCGGCGGCGCGCGCGAGCAGCCTCTCGAAGAGTATACGCACGTCGGCCGGCGCGCGATTGCATGCCAGAAACGGCGCAAGCCACGCGCGCGCCTCGGCCAGGTCGTCGTGCAGCGCGCGGCGGCGGATGAACGGGCCGCTGGCGGCCGGCACGCCATGCAGCCGCGCCAGCGTGGCTGCCGCCGCGCGGATGTGCGCGGGGTTGGCGTAGTCGAGCGGGCCACCTGGCACGAACTCCATCGCCAGCAGGCCGTAGGGCAGCGCAGCCAGCGTGTCGTCGAGGTAGTGCAGCCGCGGCGCGACGCCGTGCGGCCCCAGCAGGCGCAGCGCGGCGGCCTCGTAGGCGATCTGCTCGCCGGGCGATTTGCCGATCTGCGAGCCAACGTTCAGGCGCAGCACCAGCGCCACCCGGCGGGCCGGCACGTCGAGGCGGTAGTTGATGTTGTACTCGCCCTGCGCCAGAAACGCCAGCCGGCGCTCGTCGCCCGGCGCGAGGCCCAGCGCGTCGCGCACCGCCGGGCGCGCCACATATGCCGCCAGTGCCGGCAGCAGCTCGGTTGCGAGCATCGAACCTCCTGATAGCGCGCGGCCGCTCCCGCGCAGGCGCCCTCACCCGAGCAGCACGGCCGCGCCGTCCCACCCGGCGATCTCGATCGCGAAGCCGCCCGGCTCGCGCCCGTCGAGTTCACG
>CALLYN010000981.1 GCA_937858455.1 uncultured Kouleothrix sp. | reverse complement strand
GACGAGCTGCGCGAGCGCGCGGCCGCGATCATTGAAGCGAAGATTTAGATAGCCAAAGGCCCAGAGCTAATAGAGCGATCAGCTACAGATGGTATAACGACGCATGATTAGCAACACATTCAGCCTGTTCGATGTGCTGGCACTGCGGCGCGAGTTCCCGATCCTGCAGCAGCAGGTGAACGGCAAGCCGCTGGCATTTCTCGATAGCGGGGCTTCGTCGCAGAAGCCGCGCCAGGTGATCGCCTGCCTCGAAGAGTACTATCGGCGCTACAATGCGAATGTGCACCGCGGCGTCTACAAGCTCAGCGAAGAGGCAACCTTCGCCTTCGAGCGGGCGCGCGGCAAGGTGGCGCGCTTTGTCGGCGCCCACAGCCCGAAAGAGATCGTGTTCACGCGCAATACCACCGAGGCGATCAACCTGGTGGCGCGCGCCTGGGGCGACGCGAATGTGCGCGCGGGCGACCGGATCCTGCTGACGGTGATGGAGCACCACTCGAACCTGGTGCCCTGGCAGCAGCTGGCCCAGCGCAGCGGCGCACAGCTCGAGTTCCTGCCGATCGACGGCGATGGCCGCCTGGCGCTCGACGACCTCGACCGCAAGCTGGCCGGCGTGAAGCTCGTAGCGCTGACGCAGCAGTCGAACGTGCTCGGCACGATCAACCCGGTGCGCGAGATCGCCGCGCGCGCCCACGACGCCGGGGCGCTGGTGCTGGTGGACGGCGCGCAGAGCGTGCCGCACATGCCGGTGAATGTGCACGACCTGGGCGCCGATTTCCTGGCCTTCAGCGGCCACAAGATGTGCGGGCCTACCGGCATCGGCGTGCTGTGGGGCCGCCGGCAGGTGCTCGAGGCCATGACGCCGTTCCTCGGCGGTGGCTCGATGATCCGCACCGTGACGCTGCGCGAAACCACGTACGCCGACATCCCGGCGCGCTTTGAGGCCGGCACGCCGGCGATCGGCGAGGCGATTGCGCTGGGCGAAGCCATCGACTTCCTGGCTGGCCTGGGCATGGACAAGATCTTCGCGCACGAACAGCACCTCGCCGGCTACGCGCTCGAGCGCCTGTCCGAGGTCGAAGGTCTGCAGATCTACGGGCCGCAGGACCTGGCGGCGCGCGGCGCGGCGGTGAGCTTCACGCTCGACGGCGTGCACCCGCACGACATCGCGGCGGTGCTCGACGGCGAGGGCGTGGCCGTGCGCGCCGGGCACCACTGCTGCCAGCCGCTGCACGATCTGCTCGACATCCCAGCCACGGCACGGGCCTCGTTCTACCTGTATAATATCCCGGAAGAGGTCGACCGGCTGGCGGCCGGGCTGGAGAAGGCAAAGCGGCTATTCGCCTAGTTAGGTGATAGGTGACAGGTGACAGCAATGCAAGGCGTCGCGGCGCTGTGCAGCGCTCGGTTGTTGTGTTTCGACGTACCCTGTACCCTATACCCTGTACCCTGTACCCTGAGGCACATATGGACGACATGTACCGCGAGGTTATCCTCGAGCACTACAAGCACCCGCACAACGCCGGCACGCTGGCGGCGGCCGATATCTCGCATGAAGACAGCAACCCACTCTGCGGCGACCGCATCCGCATCGACGTGCAGGTGGCCGACGGTGCGGTGGCCGACATCCGCTTCCAAGGGCGCGGCTGCGCGATCAGCCAGGCGGCGGCCTCGCTGCTCACCGACGAGATCAAAGGCAAGACGCTCGACGAAGTGCGCGCCTTCTCGAAAGATGACATGCTCGACCTGATCGGCATCCCGCTCGACAAAAATCCCGTACGTATTAAGTGCGCGCTGCTGGCCCTCAAGACGCTGAAATCCGGAGTGTATGAGTATATCGGCGCGCACGCCAACGATCTCGAAGACAGCGGGGATCTCGAGTAGCTGGGTGGCGCAGAGCGCCAACATCCCAGCACAGAAGCGAGTAGGTGCCTTGCCGCCGCAGGCTGCATCGGCCGGCGGCGCAGGCGGCTGCGCAACCCGTGTACATAGATAGATCCTGATCGCTCATCCAATCAGGAGGAGGACACAATAATGGCAGTTCAAGCCACCAACCTGCAGTTTGATTACACCAAGTATGGCTTCCGCGATGAAGAGAACTACGTCTTCAAATCGGGCAAAGGCGTGAATGAGAAGGTCGTGCGCGAGCTCTCGGGCATGAAAAACGAGCCGGAGTGGATGCTGCGACGGCGCCTGCAGGCGCTCGAGATCTTCAATAAAAAGCCGGTTCCGCTGAAGGGCAACTGGGCCAACCCCGAGCTGGCCGAGCTCGACTACGAGAACATTCACTACTTCGTGCGCGCCGGCGAGAAACCGCAGACCGACTGGGACGCGGTGCCAAGCGAGATCAAGAACACCTTCGAGAAGCTGGGCATCCCCGAGGCCGAGCGCAAGTTCCTGGCCGGCGTCGGCGCGCAGTACGAATCCGAGGTGGTGTACCACTCGCTGCGCGAAGAGTGGCAGAAGCTCGGCGTGATCTTCCTCGACACCGACACCGG
>CALLYN010000980.1 GCA_937858455.1 uncultured Kouleothrix sp. | reverse complement strand
CGCTCGCCGGGGCCGCCGTGGGCGACGCGGCCGTGCCGCCGCCACCACACGCCGCCAGCAGGCCGGCAGTAACCGAGATCAGCAGGAACAAGCTAACTCGCCGTTTCATGGTTGCTCCTTCATACTTGCGGGAATCTGTGTTCGGGCTACGAACAATCGGGTAAACGAGCATGAAATGCCAGGTGGCCAGCCATTCGCAGCGCGCTGCTCGTGTGCTGCTAGGTCGATCGCTGCCTCGCGTACCTTGGCCGATCTCCCTCCTTCTACGTCAAGAACATTCCAGTGAACTCCCAACGCCACAGTGGGGCAGGTGCAACACTGAACTTTTGACCCCTGGATATTCGCAGCTTGGTGTGGTGTGGCGCGTAGTGTATTCGATGCGGTTTGGTTTGTCAAGCGTTATGGATAGTTGCCCAGGGCTCGCGCAAAGCCGTTTCTCACCCTCTTCCCCTGCTCGTGCGCTTGGGGGTGAGGGGGTTATTGTTGGCGTCGTGGTGCGGTCGCGTTGCGATCGCACCACGACGCCAGCGTTGGTTCCCGCTGCCCTGATAGAGGAGCAGGCAGAGCGAGCGGCCGAAAGACGTTGCACGAGCCTGGATAGTTGCCCGGCGCACACTACAGGATGCGCTCGAGAAAGCGGCGCGTGCGCTCGTCGCGCGGGTTGCTCAGGCACTGCTCGGGCGGCCCTTCCTCGACGAACACGCCGCCGTCCATGAAGATCGCGCGGTCGGCGACCTCGCGCGCGAAGCCGATCTCGTGCGTTACGACGATCATGGTCATGCCGTCGCGCGCGAGGTCGCGCATCACCGCCAGCACCTCGCCGATCAGCTCTGGGTCGAGCGCCGAGGTCGGCTCGTCGAACAGCATCACCTGCGGCTGCATTGTGAGCGCGCGCGCGATCGCGACGCGCTGCTGCTGGCCGCCCGAGAGCTTGCTGGGGTAGACGTCGCGCTTCTCGGCCAGGCCAACCTTGGCCAGCAGCTGCTCGGCCAGCGGTATCACCTGGCTCGGCTGCATGCCCTTGACAACCACGGGCGCCTCGATCAGGTTTTCGATCACGGTTTTGTGCGGGAACAGGTTGAAGCTCTGAAATACCATGCCGGCGCGCTGGCGCAGCTCGATGATCTGCTGGCGGTGCTCGCGGGTGCGCTCGCCGGCCGGCACGCTGATGCCCGCGACCGTGACGCGGCCTTCGTCGGGCTCTTCGAGGAAGTTGATGCAGCGCAGCAGCGTGCTTTTGCCCGAGCCCGAGCGGCCGATCAGGCACACGACCTCGCGCGGCGCCACCCGCAGGTTCACGCCCTTGAGCACTTCGAGGCCACCAAAGCGTTTGTGCAGGTTTTCGACCTGGACGATTGGCTGCATACTGTTGCCAATTGAATAGTGCAGATTGCACGCTCCGCGCGCCTACCCGGCAGGCAATCTGCAGTCGGCTACTAACGGTCGCTGCGCGCCATGCGGTGCTCGAGCTTGCCCTGGAAGTAGGTCAGCACGATGGTCATGAGCCAGTACCAGATCGCCGCCACCACCAGCGCCTCGAAGAAGCGCTGGCGCGGCGCGCCGGCCTGGCGCGCCAGGCCCATCAGCTCGAGCAGGGTGATTGCGCTGGCCAGCGAGGTATCCTTCTGCATGGCAATGAACTGGTTGCCGATGTCGGGGGTGATGATCCGCAGCGCCTGGGGCAGCACGATCCGCCGCATGGTCTGCCACGGCGTCATGCCCAGCGCGGCTGCGGCCTCGGTCTGGCCGCGGCCCACCGCCTGAATGCCGGCGCGGAAGATCTCGCTCATGTAGGCGCCGTAGTTCAGGCTCAGCGCCAGCACGGCCGAGGGAAACGCGTTCAGCACCAGGCCGAGCTGCGGCAGCGCCGAGTAGATAAAGATGAACTGCAGGAACAGCGGCGTGCCGCGCATCAGCGAGATATACAGGCCCGCCAGGCTGTTGAGCGGCGCCACGCGCGAGAGCCGGGCCAGCGCGGACAGCAGCGCCAGCACTACCGCCAGGATGATCGAGATGATCGAGAGCTGAAAGGTGACGATCACGCCGCGCGAGATAAACGGCCACCAGGTGGCGATAAACCCCCAGTCGAGCGCGATCGTTTTGATTGTGACCGGGCCGATCGAGAAGCGCGCGCCGCTGAAGAAGAACAGCAGCACCAGCAGCCAGACGCACCACCAGGCGATCAGCGAGGCGCGGAATCCGCTCCAGGGCCGGCGGCGCGCGGTGATCGCCTGTAGATCCAGGGCTTCCTTTGCCATGAGGCCCCCTTGTCATTAGGCTTCATCGGAAATACAGGAGCCTGGGGGGCTTTGCCCCGCCGAACCGCCCTGGCGGGGCGTGTATGCTCGTTTTGCGGCCGTACACGCCCCACCAAGAGAGGCTTCTTGGGGGCCTGCGGCCCCAACCCCACTTACGTCCAATAAAGTCTATTACGATGCACGTGGCTAGCGTTTGTGCCTTCGGCCAGGCAGCACATTCTGGTATATGGCGCACGGATGCCCACGCCGCGCGGAGCGGCGCCGGCGCGAGCCGCCCAGCTACTTCTTGCTGGTCAGGTCGCTGCTGTAGTATTTCTTCGCCAGCGCGGTGAGCGTGCCGTCCTTGTGCATATCGTCGACGATCGCGCTGATCGCGTCGGCGAGGCCCTTGGAGTCGAGCGGGCTCTTTTGATCGAGCGCGATGCCGAGATCCTCGTAGTACACCGGGTCGCCCAGCACCTTGAACGGCTGGCCGCCCTTGACCGCGTCCTCGATCGTCGGCAGCGCGGTGAGCACCGCGTCGAGGCGCGTGCCGTCGCCGAGCGCCAGATCGGTCAGCGCCAGCGCGTCGGTATCGTACACCTGCGCCGTCGCGCCATCGGGCGCGGGCTTGAGGATCGTCTCGCCCTCGAGATTCAGCTTGCCCTGCAGGTAGTCGAGGTAGGTGGTGGCCGCGCCGACGCCAACCTTCTTGCCCTTGAGGTCGTCGATCGAGGCGGCCTTGCTGTCCTTGTGCACCGCGAATGCCGCCGGGGTGTAGTAGTACGGGCTGCTGAAAAACAGCGCCTTGCGCCGGTCGGGCGTGATCGTCATCGAGCCGACGTTGATATCCCAGCGGCCATTCCAGCTGCCGGCCGTCACGGTGTCGAAGTTCACGTCGACGAACTCGGCCTGCACGCCCAGGCGCTTGGCGACCTCGCGGCCGACGTCGACGTCAAAGCCCTCAAACGAGCCGTCGGGGTTTTTGAAGCTCTGGGGCTTGTAGTTGGCGTCGGTGGCGATCAGCAGCTTGCCGCGCTTCTTTACGTCGGCCAGCAGGTCGTTGGCGCTGGCCGCCGGCGCGGCGGTGGCCTGGGGAGCCTGTGCGGAGGTTGGCGTGCTGGCCGTGCCGCCCTGGCCACACCCGGCCAGCACCAGCAGCACTAGCGCCAGTACGAGCAGCGCTAGAACACGAGGTTTGGACACAAAGTTGCTCCTTTCCGTGTGAAAACACGCACGAACATAGCAGCAGACAGGCGGCCGCCTGTTTGTCGCCACATTTCCTTACACTGCTGCGGAGCTACCAGGACATTTTGCGGGATTGATGAGCTGGCTTATTATAAGCTGCGCGAGAGCGCTGTCAAGCCCTGTGCGCACAACTGCGACAAGAGATGGTATCATGCCGGCGACGAAGCAGCTTTGAGGGAGCTGGCATATGGGCGAGAGCCGAAACACGCTGGTGATCTGGCTGGGCGGGGTGCTGCTGGCGCTGCTGCTGATCGTGATCAGCAGCCGGGCCGGCGGCGGGCCGAACAACGCCGCGCTGCAGCAGCGCTTTGCGCCGCGCCCGACCGACCCGAACGCGCCGACGGCGCAACCTTTCGAGCTGCCGCAGGTGCACCTG